>NZ_JADEVX010000001.1:0-102972 GCF_015207925.1 Microcystis sp. LEGE 00066
GTAAGGGATTTAATTGATTAGTTCGCTTTAGATAAAAAACAATTGACAAAAATCGCCCAATGTCTTTCTCTATAAGGGTTCCATCCCTTATAACTCCCGTCTATTGCATAAGACAAACCGAAGAACCTTAGGGTTTACTGAAAAAACTTTTTCAGCAGACCCTAGGTACTGCTCATCTATGTCTCTCAGATTGCCAGATTTCGTCCGCCACCTAAACGGTTACGACTGTTTTGGGTTGAGAATACTATTGATAATCAGAGCGTTTTTGGGAAGATAAGGAGGATCAATCATTTCACGATGAATACCAGTGGCATAATGATTGATTCTTTCCCCTTTTGTTGCTTGTGTCCAATCATCTCGAGCTTCATAGTTTCCCTCAGCACGAATCAAATGAATAGTCCCTTGAATTTGTACATTTTTTAAATCAGAATTCCAAAGAAAATTAAAGTATTCCCACACTTGATGATAAGTGCGGTCGCGGAGTTTTTGATTCCCTAAAAAGTAACCTCTTAATTCCTGACGTTTGGGATTTAATAAGAAAGCATCAACCCCTTCTTGAATCTCTGACATATCAGCTTTTTTAGCCTCACGTCCTCCTCTGTAAGTATCCAGTAAAATGACATCAGAAACAACTCTCCCTCGACTTTCTAATTGTTGAGCCATTAACATCGCTAAAAATCCGCCAGCGGAATGTCCCATTAATTTTATATCTTGATCCTGAGCTAAATCCTCAATTAATTCAGCGTATTTTTCTAACATTAATTCATCGCTAATGTAGCGAAAAGTATAGAGAGCATAATCCGTTATATACTCCGCTAAATTGGCATAAGCAGCAGCGAAACCAAGGGCGGGTGGAAATAAAAAGACGGCCTTTTCTTGCTCCTTATTAAACACCACATAAGGACGTTCTTTCGGTTGAATATTCATCTCTTGAGCATAGATAATATAATCGCTTAATTCGGCTACTGTTGGCTTTTCATAAATCATTGATAAAGGAATTTCTATGGCGATTTTTTCATAAATTAAAGCCATAAGATTCATAGCTTGTAAGGAATGACCCCCCAACTCAAAGAAGTTATCATTAACCCCTATCTTGCCAGCTTGTAGAAGCTGTTGCCAAAGGCTTACTAAGATAGTTTCCGTTTGATTGCGGGGTGCTAAATAGGGTGATTCAACTAAAGAAGTCTCATCCGGTATAGGCAATTTATGAAAGTCTATTTTACCATTAGGATTTAAGGGAAAATCCGACAACATCACAAAGGCAGAAGGGATCATATAAACGGGTAATTTCTGCTGCAAGAAACGGCGCAGATCCTGAGAAGTTAATAAGGGTTCTTTTCTCATTACATAAGCAACTAACCGTTGATTATATAAGGTATCTTCCCGCATAATCACAACAGTTTGTTCAACGTTGGGATGAGTTTCTAAAACTGTCTGAATTTCTCCTAATTCAATGCGGAAACCTCTCAGCTTAACTTGATTATCAATCCGCCCTAAATATTCAATATTTCCATCAGGAAGATAGCGAGCTAAATCCCCCGTTTTATATAATTTCCCCTCAGCAAAAGGATGAGGAATAAATTTTTCAGCCGTTAATTCAGCTTGGTTGAGGTATCCACGCGCTAAACCCATTCCACCAATATGTAATTCTCCAGCAACACCAATAGGAACCGGTTGGAGATAACTATCGAGAATATAAACTTGGACATTAGCAATGGGGCGCCCAATAGAAATTAACTGGGAATTGGGCTGACAGCACCAGACAGTAGCATCAACCGCTACTTCTGTTGGTCCATAAGCGTTATATAATTCACAGTTTAATTGCTGAAAAAATCGTTGATTGAGTTCATAAGATAAGGCTTCTCCCCCGACAATTACTCGTTTTAAACAGTGACAATCTTTGCTCTTGGGATGTTGCAGAAAAACTCGCAATATTGAGGGAACACAAGTGAAACAAGTTACTTGTTCTTGCACAATTAAATCTATTAAATAATCTATATCTTTATACCCGTCGGGTTTCGTCACGACTAGGGTAGCACCAGATGTTAAAGATGAGAAAACTTCCCAAACTGAAACATCAAAACTAAAGGGAGTAATTTGGAGAATGCGATCTTCAGAGTTAAGATTATAATTGTCAATATTGTATTTTAGAGTATTGCAAATTCCTTGATGAATATTCATCACACCTTTAGGTTTTCCCGTTGAACCCGAAGTGTATATAACATAAGCTAAATTTTCTGTTTTAACTGGAGAGGTCAAATTCTCTTGACTATAATTAGCTATCCTTGACCAATCTGTATCTAAACACAGTATTTCGGCTTGATTTTCTGGCAGAAATTGGACTAAAGATTGTTGAGTTAACAACAGAGAGATAGCCGAATCAGATATCATATAATCCAAGCGCTCAGGGGGATAATTAGGATCCAAAGGAACATAAGCTCCCCCAGCTTTCATAATTCCCAATATTCCGATGATCATCTCAAAAGAACGCTCAATAAAAATCCCCACTAATACTTCTGAAGTTACGCCTTTTTCTTGTAAATAGTGACCGACTTGATTAGCTCGACCATTTAACTCTCGATAGGTCAATTTTTTGCCCTCAAAAATAAGAGCTATTGCCTCGGAATTATCTCTAACTTTTTCTTCAAATAAATGGTGCAGACACTGTTGAGAATAAGCGACTTCGGTTTGATTCCACTCTATTAGTAATTGATGCTGTTCTTCAGGGGTTAATAAATTAATCTCAGATAATTTACCATCGGGATTCTGAATTACACTTTTAATAATTTGTAAAAAGTGACCGTTCATTCTGGCGATGGTTTCAGGCAAAAATAAATCTGGCTCATATTCGATCACTAATGTAAGATTATGACTATCTTCAAAGAAGCTCCAAGTCATATCAAATTGAGCCATCCGTGGTTTTAAGGGATAAGGTTGATGTTCCAAACCAGGAATTTTTAAGACAGTTTTGCTTTCTTTACTCAGTAGAGAAAACATGACATCAAATAAGGGATTTCTGGACAAATCACGTTCTAAATTGAGAGCGGATACTAATTTATCAAAAGGATAATCACGATATTCATAAGCATCAAGACAGGTGTTAGTTACTTCCCCTAAGACTTGCTTAAAAGTTACTCCCTCTGGTAATAAAGATCTCAAAGCCAAGGTGTTAACATAAAACCCGATTTGGTTTTCTAAATCAGGATGATTTCGTGCTGAAATAGGGATACCGACTACTAAATCACGCTGGCCGGTGTGGCGGTAGAGTAATATTTTAAAGAAGGTCAGTAGGGTAATAAATAGGGTCGTATTATTTTGAGTGGCAAAGGTTTGTAATTGTTGGCTAAGACTCTGACTAAATTGATAAGTGTGAGAAGCCGCTTGAGAAGATTTTACTTGAGGTCGAGGGAAGTCTATCGGTAAGTTTAAGATAGGGGGATGTTCGGAAAAAACCTCACACCAATACTCATGTTGTTCTCTAACTTCTTCACTTTCTAACCACTGATTTTGCCAGGCCGCATAATCTTTATACTGTAGAGCAAGAGGGGGTAATTCAGCTTTTTTTTGTTGAGTATAAGCAGAGTATAATGTAAAGAACTCTTGAAAGATAATATCAAGTGATTGTGCATCCCCAATAATATGATGGACAGTCAAACCAAAGATAAATTCTTCTGAATTAATCTGCACCAATAAGACCCGAATAAGGGGCAACTTTTCTAAACTAAAAGGTAAATTTGCCGACTCTTGAATTAAATCATCTGCCAAGAGTTCAGCATCTTTTTCTGCTCTTAAATCTTTAAAAATGATTAACTGTTCTGTGGGTATTTCCTCATGAATAACTTGCTTAATATTGCCCCCAACACTGGTAAAAGTGGTTCTGAGAATTTCATGACGGTTCACCAGTTCTTGAAAGGCTGCTGTTAATATAGAAACATCTAACTTGCCATTAATTCTCATGGCAAGCCTAATATTATAAGCACTAGAAGATTCGCTGATATGCTGCAAAATCCAAAGCCTTCTTTGACCGTGAGAGACTTGGTAATATTTTTGTTTTTCCAGTGGGTTAATTGAGTCAGATTGTGGTAAGTTGATCATCGTTTTTGTCGGGATTGAATTAATACAGCTTGTTCTTTTAAAGTATTATGGGTAAAAATTTCCCGTAATCGGAGAGAAACTCCAAATTGATTACGGATTTGTGACACTAAGCGCATCGCCTTCAGACTGTTTCCTCCTAGTTCAAAAAATGACTGATTACTGTTACTAACTTCTGCTTCTAATAACTCACCCCAAAGGGAAGCTAATAAAGCTTCTTGTGGATTAAAATCTGGGACTTGGTTAGTTGAGTTAGTAATATTTTCTTCGGGTTTTGGCAAAGCTAGACGATGAATTTTTCCATTAGGTAACAAGGGAAAAGCTTCTAACCGCATTAAAAAGCTAGGCTGCATATAAATCGGTAAGAGTTGCTTTAATTTACCTCGAATATATTCCTGATGAACTGTATCCTCTGCTTGATAATAAGCAATTACGGTTACTAATTCCTCCTTTTTATTAGCCATAACTAAGGCTTTTTCTACTCCCTCAATCCCACTGAGGACATCTTCAATCTCTCCTAATTCAATCCGTACCCCATTTAATTTAATTTGGTTGTCACTGCGTCCTATTACTTCTAAAGTTAGATCAGGAAGCAGTCTGCCTAAGTCTCCAGTACGATAAACTATATCCCTCCCCCCATTCAAAGGATTAGGCACAAAAACTGAATGAGTTAAGCTTTCATCTTGATAATAACCTTTGGTTAAATAGGGGGATTTAACGAACACTTCTCCTACTTCTCCCATTGCCCTAGCGCGATTTCCATCAACCACTGCATAAGCGGCATCTGGCAAAGTTTGACCACCCGGAACCCGCTCATAGGGAATATTATTAGGGTTTGGAATTCGATAAAAATGCTTAACAAATGTAGTTTCACTTGCCCCATAAATATTTACAAATTCTGTCTGAGAGCCAAAAATTTGATGCCATTCAGCCAGTTCTTTCACAAATAAAGGCTCTCCTCCTAAGACAAAAATTCGCAAACTTTTCAGGAGATTATGTGCATTAACTAAACCACGCCCTATCTTTAAAAACAGACGCATTACCGAGGGGACAGTGTGTAGTAAATTGATTTCCCATTCTCCTATTCGCAGTAATAAAAGCTCTAAGTCTTCTCGCTCTGTACTCTCTGGAATATACAGAGTTCCCCCTGAGCATAAAGTCACACAGGTTTCCCTCAAATAAGCATCAAAATTAATTTGAGCAATTTGTAAACAGCGCCAACTTTCATTAATGCCAAATTCCCGTTTTTCCCAATCAATGAAATGACGTAAGCTGCCGTGACTGCCTAAAATTGCTTTAGGTTCACCGGTTGAGCCAGAAGTAAACATAATATAATTAGAATCATCAGCATCCGGCATAGCTAGAAGGGGTTGCAGTTTGCTTAATTGGCAAGGAAACTCTTGATAATCCATGCCATTCCACTGATGATATTGCTGAATTTTATGAGCCTTAACCACTAAGATATGAGGCGGTTTTTCTAATGCGGATAGTTGGGGTTTAATCCCCTCTAAATTCTCAGCCGCAACTAAGATAATTTCGGGGCTAGTTTTAATCATCATGCGTTGCCGGCGCTCCTCGGGTTCATCTAAACGTAGAGGTAAATAGATTCCTCCCGCTTTAAATACTGCCAGCATAGCGATTAACTGACGATAATCTCCTTCTAGGAGAACACCACAAACCTTATCTTTTTCCACGCCTAATTCTTTTAAGGCATAAGCCCAAAAGTTAGTTAGTTCATGTAATTCTTGATAGCTAAATTTACCCCCGGGATAAATTATCGATGTTTTCTCCGGTGTGGCTTCAACTTGGTCAATAAAATCATGGATAACCGTGCGAGTTTCTAAGCGAGGAATAGGATTGATAAAATTGGCAATGAAAGCGGTTTCTGCCTCCGATAACAAAGAAATGTCTTTGACGGGTTGGGCGGGGTTAGATAGCATTTCATTCAAGAGTTTATCGAAGTGAATGAGACATTTTTTCATCCTCTCCTCTTGGAATAAGTCGGTGTTATAAATTAGCTCTAATCTGAGTTTTTCCTCATCTTCACTAAACACAAAAGATAGATCAAATTTACTGGTCGGGGTGAGGGAATCTAGAGATTTTATTTGTATATTTTCTAAGCCTACAGATTGCTCAAAATTTTGCAGAAGGACTAATGTATCAAACAAGGGAGTGCGGTTAATTTCTCTAGAAACAGCTAATTTCTCTACTAAAATATCAAAGGGATAATCGGAATGTTCTAAGGCTTCGGTAACGGTTTGACGAACCTTTGCGAGTAGATTTTTGTAGCCTTTTTCGGGTTCAATTTGGTCACGAATAACTAAGGTATTGAGAAATAAACCGATTAGAGATTGCAGTTGAGGATGGTTTCTGGTGGCGATTTCTGTACCAATAGTAATATCATGTTGACCACTGTAGCGATACAGTAATATTTTGACAGCCGCTACCAATGCCATGAATAGGGTGATTTCGTTTTCTTGACAAATTTTTCTTAATTTAGAAATCGTTTCTCGGTCAAATGTCCAGCTTAAATGAGAACCCTTAAACGTCTTTATTTGGGGACGTTTAAAGTCTGTCGGTAAGTGAACTCTGGTCAGTTGTCCATTGTCCAGTTTTTGCCGCCAGTAATCTAGGTTTTTTGAATTATTTTCGCTTCTTAAAAGATTATTTTGCCATCCTGCATAATCTTTATATTGTATCGGCAATGGCTCTATACTAGGCTGTAATCCTTTGGCTAAATCAGAGTAGTATTGTAAGCATTCTTTAGCTAACAAACTCATTGACCAACCATCACAGATAATATGATGAATTTCTAACTCTAAAATATATTCATTCGGAGATAGTTTATAAATCTTAGAGCGCACCAGGGGACTTTTCTCTAAGTCAAACGGTTTTCTCTCTTTTGCAATCGTTTCTAGGATTTCTTCATCAGGTTTATTTGTCCAGTCTTTAAATTCCCAATCAAAAGGACGATTTTGCAGGATTTTCTGTTGTGGTTCACCGTTAATTAAAATGAAAGATGTCCGCAGGGATTCATGACGGGAAATCAATAATTGTATGGCTTTTTCAAAGACATCTGGGCTAAAATCTCCTGCTATTTTGAGAGTGGAAACAATATGATAAGCTACATTATTGAGATCCATCTGTTGCAAGACATAGAAACGTCTCTGAGCATGGGATGTTTCGTAGGTTTCCTGTGCAGATACAAGGGGAATAGTGGCTACCGTCAGAGGGGTAACAGTGCTTAATAATACTGCTTGTTCAGCAATGGTAGGATGAGCAAATACTTGTTTAATAGGCAAAGATTGACCTAACTTTTCCTGAATTTTACTCACTAGAGAAATAGCTTTTAAGCTATGTCCTCCTAACTCAAAGAAGTTGTCACTAACCCCTATTTTGGATACCTGAAGAACATCTTGCCAAATCTGAGCTAAGAGGCTTTCTTTTTCATTTCTTGGGGCTATATAAGCAGATTCAATAATTGATGTCTCATCGGGGATAGGTAATTTTTTCCTATCTATCTTGCCATTGTTATTTAAGGGAAAATCCGACAACAGGACAAAGGCAGAAGGCACCATATAAGCGGGCAGTTGCTGCTGTAAGAAACGACGCATATCCTGAGGAGTTAATAAAGAATTTTTTCTGATTACATAAGCAACTAACCGTTGATTATATAAGCTATCTTCCCGCATAATCACAACAGTTTGTTCAACGTTGGGATGAGTTTCTAAAACTGTCTGAATTTCTCCTAATTCAATGCGGAAACCTCTCAGCTTAACTTGATTATCAATCCGCCCTAAATATTCAATATTGCCCTCAGGAAGATAGCGAGCTAAATCCCCCGTTTTATATAATTTCCCCTGAGCAAAAGGATGAGGAATAAATTTCTCAGCCGTCAATTCAGGTTGGTTGAGGTATCCACGCGCTAAACCCATTCCACCAATATGTAATTCTCCAGCAACACCAATAGGAACCGGTTGGAGATAACTGTCGAGGATATAAACTTGGGCATTAGCAATGGGAGTTCCAATAGAAATTTGGGAATTTGGCTGACAGCACCAGATAGTAGTCTCAACCGCTACTTCTGTTGGTCCATAAGCGTTATATAATTCACAGTTTAACTGCTGAAAAAATCGTTGATTGAGTTCATAAGATAAGGCTTCTCCCCCGACAATTACTCGTTTTAAACAGTGGCAATCTTTGCTCTTGGGATGTTGCAGAAAAACTCGCAATATTGAGGGAACACAAGTGAAACAAGTTACTTGTTCTTGCACAATTAAATCTATTAAATAATCTATATCTTTATACCCGTCAGGTTTAGCCACGACTAGAGAAGCACCAGATATTAAAGACGAAAAAATTTCCAAGACTGAACCATCAAAACTCAAGGAAATAATTTGGAGAATGCGGTCTTCAGAGGTAATATTATAATGACCAATAGCAGATGTCAGAGTATTACAAATTCCTCTATGAATATTCATCACGCCTTTGGGTTTTCCCGTTGAACCTGATGTATAAATAACATAGGCTAAATTCTCAGGAGTCGTTAGATTGAAGGGATTTTCTGGGCTATAGGTAGCTATCTTTTCCCAATCCCTATCTAAACACAGTGATTCGGCACCAGTTTGGGGTAGAAAATCCCCTAAAGATTCCTGAGTTAACACCAAAGAAACCCCCGAATCTGAGAGGATATCCCCCAAGCGCTCGGTGGGATAATCCGGATCTAAAGGTACATAAGCTCCCCCGGCTTTTAATATCCCTAATAAACCGATGACCATCTCTAGGGAGCGCTCCATAAAAATCCCGACCAAACTTTCTGCACCTACACCCTTATCTCGTAAACAGTGAGCTAACTGATTGCCCCAGTTATTTAACTGTTGATAGGTTAATTTTTGGTTTTCAAAAATAACCGCTATTCCCTGCGGATTCCGTGCAGCTTGTTCTTCAAATAATTGATGTAAAGACTTATCTAAAGGATAATCAGCCTCCGTATTGTTCCACTCTACTAATAACTGATGTTGCTCTTGGGTTGTCAATATAGGTAATTGTGTTACCCGTTGCCGAGGATCAGTAACAATTCCTGTTAAAATAGTCTGTAAATGTCCTGCCATCCGTTCAATCGTATCCTGAGTAAAACGGCTAGTATCATAGATTAACTGAATCAGTAACTCTTGTCTAGGAATAGCAACCACCGTCAAAGGATAATTAGTTTCCTCAAAATTCTCCACATCCTTAACCCTTAAGGATTGACGAGAATCTCTCGATAACGCTTCTCTGGGATAATTCTCAAAAACGACCAAACTCTCAAACAGGGGAACCCCCGGTGGAATATCACTTAATCTCTGTATTTCAGCCAGAGAAACATAAGCATAATCCTGAATTTCTGCTTGCCTTTGCTGTAATTCCTGTAACCAAGATAGCAATAAATCTGATTCTCTGATGGAGACTCGCAGCGGCAATGTATTAATAAATAATCCTACCCTATGTTCTACCCCTGATAAATCATGGGGGCGACCAGAAACCGTAACCCCAAATAAAACCTCTGACTCCCCACTATAGCGACTGAGAAGAATCGCCCAAGCGGCCTGTACTAGAGTAGATAAGGTCAGATTATGCTTTTGCGCCAAAGATTGCAGATCTTTGGAGTGAGAAGCCGATAAATGACAGTTATGCTCTTTATAAGTCGGCTTACCTTCAGATTTCATTAATTGGAGTCTGTCCACCCTCAGGGGGGTGGGAGTCATAAACCCTTCAAGAGTTCGCTGCCAAAAACTCTCAGCAATAGATGGGTTCTGCTGCTGTAACCAAACAATATAATCTTGATAAGGACGCGGCAAAGGAAGATGATAACTTTTCCCTTGAATACCTGCCTCATAAAACCCTAAAACTTCTTGATAAATAATAGGCATACTCCAACCATCCAGAATAATATGATGATGATTGCAGAGGAACTTATAAGTTTGGTCCGATAGTTGAATCATCAAGCAGCGCATCAAAGGAGCAACTTTGAGTTCAAACCCTTGTTGACGCTCTGTTTGTAACAATAAATCTAAACGCTGTTGTTGTTCTGTGGGGGAAAGATTGCGCCAATCCTGATAATCCCAGGGCAAATCAACCTTTTTTCGCACAATTTGCAGAGGTTTTTCCCGTTTTTCCCAAAGAAATAGAGTCCTTAATACCGAGTGACGCTCTACAACCTTTTCCCACGCTTGCCTAAAAACTGCAAGGTTAATTTCTCCCTCCAGAGTAATTAGAGTTTGACTACAATAAATCCCTGAATCAGGAGTATAAAGACTATGAAAGAGCATCCCTTCCTGCATGGGGGAAAGAGGATAAATAGACTCCACATTTTTGGCGGGTTGATTTTTTGTGTCTGCCATGAAAGATTCTCCTTATTAGTCAATTTCTGCCAGAATATCGTCTAATTCCTGTTGATTCAAGTGCGCTACTGGAAAATCTGAGGGAGTGTAACCCCCAGCATCAGGAGATAAACAATGCTCAATCAATTTCAGCAAAGCTTCTTTATAGCTGCGCCCTAAATATTCTACCGTCGAACGTTCATAGATGAGATCGCTATAAGTCCAGTTTACTTGTAACTGTCCCTCGATAACTCTGGCCGTAATCTCTAATAAATGACTACGATGTCCCTTAAGACTGTGATTAGGCCCCTTAGACTCATCCGCTAATTTCCACTCCCCTTTTTGCAATTGTCCTTGCTCAAATTGACCTAAATAATTAAACAAAACTTCTCTGGCAGGAATTGCAGCTAATTGAGACTTAATATCAGCATCATCACTCAAATATCGCGAAATTCCATAGCCAATTCCCCTGTGAGGAATAGCTCGTAACTGTTCTTTAATAGATTTGAGCCGCTCACCGGGGTGATTTTCGGGGGGGAGTCGCAAAATAACCGGAAAAAGACTGGTAAACCAACCTACCGTCCTCGATAAGTCAACCTCACTGAACAAATCTTCTCGTCCGTGTCCTTCTAAATCAAGAGATATGGTCAAATTTTCTGTCCATTCTGTCAAAGTTTCTGCTAAAGCGGTTAACAAAACCTCATTAATTTGAGTGTTATAGGCAGCGGGGACTTTTTGCAAGAGGGTGCGGGTTTGTTCTTCATCTAGAGTCACCGTGACATCATTTGCCGTCGCTACTGTATTGTATTGTTTTCCAGCCTCGTCATCTACAGGTAAATTTCTCGCCTCTAACCAAGGTTGAGTTAACCAATAGTCTAATGGCTCTTTCGCTTTTTCCCCTTGTCCATAATCCCTCAAGAGAAGCGCCCAATCCTGAAAGGCTATGGTTTTAGGTGGAAGTTCTACATTCTCCCCCCTTTCTAGCTGTTGATAAGTCATCAATAAATCTTCTAACAAAATTCGCCAAGATACACCATCAACCCCCAAGTGATGAATAATAATCAGTAACCGACTGGGTTGATAGGGTGCCAATTCAAATAGTACCGCCTTGATTAATAGTCCAGTAGAGAGGTTTAAACTTGCCTGTTGAGTTGTTGCCATTGCTAAGAGAGTTTCCCTTTGCTGAGATTGAGGAATCGAAGACAAATCAATCACTTCAAAAGGTACTTCCTCCGGCATTCCTTCATTAACTTGTTGCCATTGTCCTTCCTCCACAGTAAACCGTAACCGCAAAGCGTCATGATGTTCAATTAATTTTCTCAGAGATTGAGCTAACAAATCAGCTTTCAGGTGACGGGGAACTTCTAAGAGGACAGACTGATTAAAGTGGTGCATTTCAGCGCGATTTTGCTCAAAAAACCACAGTTGAATGGGAGTAAGAGGCACAATACCCGTCACTAAACCCTGTTTAGCTAATTCGGTTGTGGAATAATCGGCAACTGTAGCTAGTTCAGCAAGAGTAGGATATTCAAATATCTGTTTAGGGGTAATCTTCAACCCGGCTTGACGAGCGCGAGCGACAACCTGAATACTGATAATAGAATCGCCCCCAACTTCAAAAAAGCGGTCATAACGACTTACTTGTTTAATGCTGAGAACATCTTGCCAAATACTAGCCAAAATCTTTTCTTTCTGAGTATGCGGGGGGACAAAATCCTGCTCAGATGTCCAAGGTATCTCAGGGAGGGGTAAACTGGAACGGTCAATTTTTCCATTGGGAGTCAGAGGGAGAGTTTCTAAGGAGACAAAAAGAGCCGGAATCATATACTCTGGCAATTTCTGTCCCAAGAAACGACGCAAATCCTCAGTATTTATCGGGCCATTTTCTCCTACTAGATAAGCGACTAACCTCTTATTCCGATAGGAGTCTTCCCAAACCTTCACCACCTTTTGCTTAACTTGGGGATAAGTCCCTAGAGTTGCCTCAATTTCTCCTAATTCAATGCGGAAACCCCGCAATTTTACCTGATTATCACCCCGCCCCAAAAAATCAATATTTCCATCGGGTAAATATCGGGCTAAATCTCCTGTTTTATAGAGTTTGGCCTTGGGTTCATTACTAAACGGATTGGCGATAAATTTCTCGGCGGTTAATTCAGGTTGATTCAGATAACATCGAGCTAACCCTTTACCCCCGATATATAAATCACCAATAGTTCCTAGAGGAACCGGTTGCTTAAAAGAGTCCAGAATATAAACTTGAGTATTGGCAATAGGCCGGCCGATACTCGGTTGTCCATGGTGTCCTTTAGGCACTAAGCTAAAAGTGGAATAAGTGGTATCTTCCGAAGGACCGTAGAGATTATAAACATTCTTAATGTTTTCCTGCTGGTAAAGCTTCTGGACTAATTGATTAGACAAAGCTTCTCCGGCGAGGTTTACCGTTCGCACAGTCTCAGGTATCGCCTCAATTTCCAGTAGTTGGGCGATCGCTGTAGGTACGGTATTAATTAATGTTACCTCTTTGGCTGCACTTAAACTAGGCAAATCTAGAACATTCTGGGCCAGAATAATCTTACCCCCCACAGCCAAGGGCAAAAATAGTTCAAATACTGACAAATCAAAACAAATAGAAGTAGATCCCAAAACCCCCGCTAATTCCTCACTGCTAAAGACTTCCTTGGACCAATTCAGTAAGGTTGTGGTGCTGTGATGCTCAATGACAACCCCTTTTGGTTTCCCCGTTGAACCGGAGGTATAAATCACATAAGCGGTATTACTGGAACTTACGGGTAAAGAGAGGTTTTCGGGACTTTCTAGGGCTATATTTTTTTGTTCTGCCTCTAATATCACCAGATTCCCTGGATAATTCCCTAATTTCTCTACTAATTTTGCTTGTGTTAGCAACAAGGAAACTTGAGCATCTTCTAAGATAACATTGAGGCGTTCAGTTGGATAAGCTGGATCTAAAGGTACATAAGCTCCCCCTGCTTTGAGAATAGCTAATAACCCTATAACCATCTCAGGGATCCGTTCTAGGCAAATTCCCACCAAAGACTCCGGTTTTAACCCTTTTTTGCCTAAATAATGCCCTAATTGATTCGCTTTTTCGTTTAATTGACGGTAGGTTAATTGTTCATTTTCTGTAATAATAGCGATCGCATCAGGACTGCGCTTAACTTGCTCCTCAAACAATTGATGAATACACCCATCCGGATAGTGAACCTCAGTATCATTCCATTCTTTCAATAATTGATGTTGTTCTTGCTCAGAAAGTAAACAACAAGTTTCATAACGTTCTAACCCTTCCGTTGCCATAGCGATGAGAGTTTTCTCGTAGTATCCTCCGATTAACTCCATCTGCTTTTCCCCTAGATAATTCCCATCATATTTAAGGGTAAGTTCTATTTGAGATGAAAGGGGATGAAGACTAAAATTAGCTAACAATGTAAAATTAGTTTGATTAAAAAACTTCCCTCCTAAGACTTCTAAATCTTTCACCCCGATGATACCTTGATAAACATGGAAATGAATAAAATTAAAAGCCGTATCAAACAAAGGTTGACCTGATTTTTGTAACTCAGCGAGGGGATATCTTCGCCAAGATAAGCATTCTCTTTCAACATCAAAAGCTTGCTTAACTAAATCGCTCCAAGGGCCTCCAGATAACTCTAAACGTAGGGGCAAAGTATTCAAAAATAAACCTAATATCTTTTCACCATCGGCTGCTTCTAACCGTCCATTAGAGACTAAACCCGTAACAATATCCCTCTGATTATTCAGTAAACTTAATACCCGAAAATGAGCCGCCAATAAAACACTTTTTAGGGGTACTCCCACTTGTTTACCGAGTTGTTTTAATCCCTGAGATACCTGACTAGATATAGGAACTAACCAATCCCAATCTTGATTAACTTGATTAGATTTCGACCACTGAGGAAGTTTAGTCAGCGTCACATCTCTGAGTTTTTCTTGCCAATAATTCTGGCATTCTGGCGATTGAATAGTTTTATTTTCTAAGGCGACAAAATCTCTAAAACTGAGAGCGGGAGTTGGAGAGAGAGGGAGAACTTTTTTGTCGAGAAGATAGAGATACTGTTGTAACAATTCTGTGAGCAACGAAGCCACACTCCAACCATCTAAAATAGAGTGATGAAAACTGAAAGTTAGGTTAAAGTTATCCTGACTGCGGCGATGGAGATGAAAGCGAAATAAAGGAGGAATATTCCAGTCAAAAGTGCGGATTTTTTCCCGCTCAATCCAATCATCAATAGCCGTGTCTTGTTCAGAAGTAGATAGATGGTTTAGGTCATCTAATCCTAAAGGAACATCGATTTGTCGATGAACTAATTGTAGGGGTTCCTGATATTCAAAGAGTGCGAAACTGGTTCGTAATACTGGATGCCGCTGGACAATCTCCTGAATAGCACTATGTAAAGCTGGAAAACTAAAATCAGCACGAATATGATAGGTAAACACATCATGGTACACCGATAGATTCCCCTGATATTCACTATGAAATATCATCCCCAATTGTAGAGCAGTTAGAGGATAAGCATCCTCCACTTCCTCCGGTAAATTGAGGCGAACTTCTTGAGAAATTAAACTAAAAACTTCCGTTTTTTCAGTCCCTAAAGTATCAATTTCATAGCTAACGCAATTGGCCAATTCTTGAATGGTTTGATGTTGCAATAATTGGGGTAAGGAAAAATGAAAACCCATTTGTCGCGCCTTAGCGATCACTTGTATTGCCCGAATCGAATCCCCCCCAAGTTCAAAAAAATTATCGTGAATACCAACCTCTTCGATGCCCAAAACTTCAGCCCAAATCAGTGCTAAAATTTCCTCAAGAGGGGTACAAGGTGCTACAAAATTCTCCGAATTCCTTAAACTGTTATAGCTTGGAGAGGGTAGGGCGCGACGGTCAATTTTTCCACTATTTGTCAGAGGAATAGCATCCAATTGCACAAAGGCATGAGGTATCATGTATTCTGGGAGTTGCTTTTGCAGATAACTCCGCAGTTGGGGAATCAGTTTACTGTTTAACTTAGACCTTAAAGGGTGATTTGCATAAAGTTGCCATTCAGGTTTTGCGGTGTGGGTGGGGGTAAAAGCGATGTAATTTCTCTGGGAATTTTCCAGCGGGGCAAAAATCACATCGTAACGGTCCGGAGTATCCGACCAAGTTACCCAAACCGAAAGGGATAAATCCTCAGCTAAAGCCGAAAAATCTTCAGGTTCTACGGCATTTTCTGGGATAATTTCCGATTTAATAGCTTGAAATTCCTCGGTCGTCCCAAAGTCTTGAGAATTTCTGAACAATTCCACACTTTTTAAAGGTCGAAACAAGCGAGAATTAGGGACACCTATCACCCTTAACCCCTCAGATGTCCCCAGTTGATTTCTTACCTCAGATAAAGTCAGCTGCTGTTCAGTCCAGTTTAATTCTGGAAAGTCGGTGCTAAAATCCAGAATCGTTTCAATCCGCAGAACAACATTATAACGGAATTGAGTTAATTCGTTGTGGTGTTGACCTCTCTCTAGATGAATCTCGACTTCAGTAATCTGAGGAAAATAGGACTGAATTGCTCTAAAAAAATCTGGGTCAATGAATAACTCATTTTCTTGCTCAATTTTTCTCTGTACACGCTGTTTAAAATCCTTAATCGCATCCTCAGGGTTAGCCTTATAAAATTCTACATCAGCGTGAAAAGCTTCCATGAGTTGCAAGTTTCGCACATCTCCAAGGAAAATACACCCCCCCGGAGTTAGTACCTTGATAGCTCCCTCTAAAACCCTCAGTAAGTAATCTATATGGGGGAAATACTGCACAACCGAGTTAAGGATAATTGTATCGAATCTTTCTGACTCCAAACCCTCAAAATTATCGGCTGTGCTATGCAATAGCCTGACTTGCTCTAGCTGAGGCCCTTCTTGATTAATTCGCTGAATATCGTCTAAGGCTACTGATGAGATATCGGTTCCCCAATAACACTGGCAATGGGGAGCAACTTGGAATAATATTAACCCGGTTCCACAACCTATTTCCAGAACTTTTTTCGGTTGTTGAGCCAGAATAACCTTAACTTTATCATCTAGCCATTCTCGCATCTGGGCGGCAGGGATAGGTTCCCCCGTGTAACTGCTATTCCAGCCAACAATATTAAATATACCCTGAGAATCTGCCGATGTTTGGCTGTAAATTTGGTTATAGAGGCTTTGCCATTGCTCGATTTGCTCATCGAATAATTGCCCTTTTTCTGAAGTCGCCAAGAGTTCCCCCTCTTGAGACTGACCCACAACATAAGCAATTAGTGTTTGACTCCCTGTTTCTGTCTCCGATGCAATAACTACCGCTTGCTCAACTGCTGGATGTTGACTGAGTATAGCTTCAATTTCCCCCAACTCAATCCGGAAACCTCGAATCTTAACTTGATGGTCAATCCGCCCTAAAAACTCAATATTTCCATCGGGTAAATACCGGGCTAAATCTCCCGTTTTATATAATTTTGCCCTAATTTCTCCCCCTATTTCTCCTTCGACCTTAGCAAAAGGATTAGGGATAAATTTCTCGGCCGTCAATTCGGGACGATTGAGGTATCCACGAGCTAAACCTATGCCACCAATATGTAATTCTCCCACAATCCCTATAGGAACTGGTTGTAAATCCGGATTAAGAATATAAATCTGAGTATTGGCAATCGGTCGGCCAATACTCACTAGAGCTTTTTGATTCTCCGGCAAACAGGGCCAGTAAGTCACATCAATCGCCGCCTCAGTCGGACCATAGAGGTTGTGAAGTTCACAGTCAAAATGCTCAAAAAAGCGTTGTGTTAAGTCTAATGACAAAGCTTCCCCACTACAGAAAACCCGCTTGAGAGAACTACATCCTTTTAGCTCTGGTTCTTGCAGAAAAACTCGCAACATTGAG
The DNA here is from genome assembly GCF_015207925.1 of Microcystis sp. LEGE 00066. NCBI lineage: Bacteria > Bacillati > Cyanobacteriota > Cyanophyceae > Chroococcales > Microcystaceae > Microcystis > Microcystis sp. LEGE 00066. The sequence goes on from NZ_JADEVX010000001.1 coordinate 17,383, forward strand.
GGGACAAAATGAAGGGTAGTGATTTGCTGCTTTTGGATCAATTGTATTAAATAGGTACTATCTTTATGACCTTCGGGTTTTGCTACCACTAGGGTTGCACCCGCTAATAAAGGCCAAAAGAATTCCCACACTGAAACATCAAAACTAAAAGGGGTTTTTTGTAAAATGCAATCACTCTTAGTTAACTGATAAGTATCCTGCATCCACAACAAACGATTCCTAATCCCCTTATGATTATTCATCACGCCCTTAGGTTTACCTGTGGAACCGGAAGTGTAGATAACATAAGCTAAATTTTCCCCAGTTACACCACTGTCACAATTGTTCTGACTTTCTTGAGAAATTGCTGACCAATCTGTATCCAAAGCAACAACAATTCCTCGGTATTCGTCCAACAATCCCCGCATCGATTCCTCAGTAATGATCACTTTTACCCCAGTATCTTCTAATAGATAACTTAGGCGTTCTTGAGGATAATTAGTATCTAAGGGAACGTAAGCTCCTCCGGCCTTCAAAACAGCTAATAATCCTACTACCATTTCTAAGGAACGCTCTAGATAAATTCCTACTAATTCCTCTGGTTTTACTCCTAATTTTTGTAGGTAATGACCAAGTTGATTGGCTTTTTCATTTAATTCTTGATAAGTTAATTCTTGATTTTCAAAAATGACCGCCCCTCTCTCAGGGTAAAGTTTGGCTTGCTCTTCAAATAGCTGATGAATCCATTGCTTTTCAGGATATTCAATGGCCGTATCATTCCAATCTCTCAGTAATTGTTCTCGTTCTTCGGTCGTTAATATATCAATTTCTGACAAATCTATATCGGGATTACTCGTCACCATTTCTAAGATTTCTAGGTAATGTCCTAGCATTCTCTCGACAAAATCCCTAGGAAATTTATCTTTAATAAAAGTGACAGAAACACCACTATCATCCGCTTCTATGGTAAAAACTAATTGAAACCGATTTAACGAAGAAATGTCCGCACACAGTCCTTCTTTTATCACAGCAACGTCAAAAATATTCTCTAGATTTCCTCCTCTTGCTGCCAAGGTTTTGACCAAACTATCCAGCGCATAGTTTTGATGGCGATAGCCTTCTTGTAAATCTTTACGAATGATTCTTAGTAAATCTTTAAATGAACTAAAATTATGTTGATTGAATCGGCAAAATATCAGGCTATCTAATTTTTTTGTATTCAAGGCTGCTGTAGCCGTGGCAAACTCGACTTGAGCAGTGTATTTAAACATTAAAACCTGAACAACAGCCAGATGAAATGCTAAATTATTAACAAAATTATTTGCCGTTAAACTGTTAGTTTTTTCCTGTAAATCTGTAGAGATGACCTCAAGAACGCTATCCTGCTCCCCGGTTTTATTCTGACTTACATTACCAAATAGAGTAGTTACTGGATCTATTTCTTGAAGTTGCCGAATTTGGTAATCTATTGAAACCAGATGTGCTTCCATTGCTGTTCTAACTTTTTCCCTAAATAGTGGTTGATGGCGGTATTCAGAGTCATGGGGTACAATGCTTTTTTCCCCGTTCCCAGTTCCCTTAAAGCGATAATTCCGGTCTCTGACGAGTGGAATTATTGCTATTTGAACTACAGGAAACCCGACTACGGCTAAGGTCAGGGTTTCTGTCGCTTCTCCAAAATTGTTCTGAGCCTCGACATTGTAGCATACTAACCGACATTCTGCACATCTCCATATACTTTTACATATTTTTACATTCCCTAGTATGTTTTGACAAAAAATCTTCACTGTAGAAACCACTGAACCCAATAAATTAGTAAAAATCATTAATTAAATATTAAGAAGTGCAGAAAGTGTGACATTTAAAGATAAGCTTGCGCGAGACCAAGAGAGCAGAGCTTAGGATGCCACACCCCATAAACGTTTATTGCAGATGTCTATTGACAATTACTACCTTGATCAGGTACGATTAGCTGTCTGGTCGTAATAGCTGAAGGGGTGACAACGAGGTTGAAGTTTAAGTGAGGTGGGGGAAAAATTTCCTCACTGTGATCCATCAAATTAATCGACTTACTAGACAAAAACCAAATTCCCTCGTTATCTTTTGGCGAAAGTCTCAAGCTTTTTCCCTAAACCCGACACTCTACACCCTGTTTCACTTTCCATCTGCTTGTCACCCCGTCAGTCGCAATAATTATTCTTTTCCAAGTCGATTCTAACACTATGGACTTTCAAGATAAAAAGAACTTATCCGAAAACGACCAATCAATCCAAACTAGAGTTTTTAAAGCTCTTAGTGAAGCTAAAGAAAAATTAAAAGCTTTCGAGTCTCAACAAAGGGAACCCTTAGCTATCGTGGGTTTAGGTTGTCGTTTCGGTGATAATATTGCGACACCTGAATCTTTCTGGTCTTTTCTCAAAGCGGGTAAAAATCACCTCAGAGAAATACCTAAGGAGCGCTGGAACCAGCAGGATTTTTATGATTCAGATCGGAATAAAGTGGGTAAAATCTATGTTTCTCAGGGGGGGTTTCTCGATGATGTCTCCCAGTTTGATGCCCATTTTTTCGGAATTGCTCCCAAGGAAGCCGTCGCTATGGATCCTCAGCAAAGATTGCTTTTAGAGGTAGCCTATGAAGCTTTGGAAAATGCAGGAATGGCAACAACGACGGCTAGAAGGGGAAAAACAGGGGTTTTTATCGGGATTACTAACAATGACTATGCCCGTATTCTTACCTCAAATGAGGACTATAATGCCATCGGAGCCTATCATATTTCGGGCAATCATACTAACGCGGCAGCTGGGCGTATTTCTTACCTTTTAAATCTTAATGGTCCGAGTTTGGCAGTAGATACCGCTTGCTCTTCCTCCTTAGTCGCTGTTCATCTCGCTTGCCGTTCCTTACGTTCCCAAGAATGCAGACAAGCTTTAGTCGGAGGAGTGAACTTAGTTTTAACTCCAGAAGTCGTCATCGCCTTGTGCCGCAATCAGATGTTGGCCCCAGATGGCCAATGCAAAACCTTTGACGAAAGTGCCGATGGGTTTGGAATCGGCGAAGGTTGCGGAGTCATCGTCTTAAAAAGACTCAGTGACGCTCTTGAAGATGGTGATCACATTTGGTCCGTGATTCGAGGGACCGCAGTCAACAACGATGGAGCCAGTGGCGGCTTTACCGTTCCTAATGGGCCCGTACAGAGCGAATTAATCAGAGAAGCTCTAGCTGACGCTCGTTTAGATGCCGAGGCTATCGATTATGTTGAAGCTCACGGTACAGGAACATCTTTGGGAGATCCCATCGAAATTAAAGCCATAGCCGAGGCATTATGCGTCAATCGTCGCAAATCTAACCCTTTATTAGTCGGTTCTCTCAAAACTAATTTAGGTCATCTGGCGGCGGCGGCGGGAATTTCAGGATTAATTAAAACCGCATTATCGCTACACTACCGTGAAATTCCGGCTCATCTAAACCTTAAAAAACCCAATCCTCATATTAATTGGGATGCCTTGCCGATTAGTATCGTTACGCAAAATTGTCCTTGGAATGTTAATAATGGTAAGCTCAAAGCGGCTGGAGTCAGTTCTTTTGGAGCATCAGGAACCAACGCTCATGTTATTTTAAGCGAACCACCTCAACCGCAACCCCAAAACCCAAAAATATCACCCATTCTCGTTACTTTCTCGGCTAAAGAACCCGAACGTTTACGTCTTTTTACGACTCAATTTGTCGATGAGCTTGAGCAGAAAACATATCTCAACGTCAAGGACATTGCTCTATCTTTAAATACTGGTCGTTTTCCCCATAAACATCGTCTCGCTCTTTTAGTTTCTAATCAAGAGAATCTGCATCAAGGAATTCAGGCTTTTCTCAATAGCAATGGGGATGAAAAGCAATTTCAAAATATTCAAAATAATAGCTTCGACATCATTTATGGAGAAGCGCAAAGCCATCCTAAAGTTGCTTTTCTCTGCAATTACGAGGAAGAAATTAGTCCAGAAATCATTGAAAACCTGCTTAATAATGAGCCAGTATTTCATGAGGCTTTTAGGCAGTGCGAGCATCTGTTTAAAAAATATTTAGAATTTTCTCTTCAGGAATTATTGTCATCTAAAAAAGCCTTAGAGCCTCAGATTTCTTTGTCTGTACAACCGCCATTATTTGCCTATCAGTATGCTCTTTGTGAACTCTGGAAATCGTGGGGAATTTCTCCTTCTGCAATTTTAGGTTCTGGATTAGGGGAATATCTCGCCGCTCAACAAGCGGGCGTCTTTTCCCTTGAAGATACCGTCAAGCTGGTGGCGAAACGCACCAGAATTAGCCCACAAAACCCCAACTCAGAAGACCTTTTATCCTTGCTCACAAGCACCCCAGAAGTCGATTCTAACTCCCCCGATATTACCCTAATTTATCAGGGTGAAGTTGTGAAAAAATCTCTCAGAAATTTGGTGAATAGAGGGGAAAAGATTAGGCAGAAATCCGACGAAATCGCCCAAGGAATTTCTACTCTGCATCAAATGGGATATCAAATCTTCCTAGAAATGGGAATCAGTGCCAATCTCATTAATATAGGTCGTCAAAAGTTAGGGGTAAATTCAATTCTATGGTTATCTAGTTTAGGGAAAGATTGTCACAGTGATCAGCATGAGCAAAGGGTTCTAGGTCAACTCTATGTGAGAGGATTTAATATTAACTGGGAAGCCTTCCATCGCTCACATCCAGGGCAAAAAATTAGTTTACCTAATTCGCCTTTTATCCGCAAACGCTACTGGATAAATTCTGGCAATAAATCAGAGTCTTCTAGCTATAAAAACCCTAATTATTACTCTGGACATCCCTTACTAGGCGATCATTTTCCTTCTCCCTTAGCTCTCCGTCAATATCGAGGGAGCATTAGTCAACATAAACCTGCATTTTTAGGAGAACATCAGGTTTTTGATCAGGCCATATTGCCAGCATCTGCCTTGATAGAAATGGCTTTAGCTGCTGGGGAGAATCAAAGAGTTATTTTAGAAAATGTTGAATTTAAGAAGGCATTAATTTTAAAAGATACGGAAGACACATTACAGTTAATCATTGAGCAAAAAAGCTTTAAAATTTACCATGCACTTGAGCCAAATTGGGAAGTATTAGTTACTGGAACAATTGAGGAATTGAAATCAACTAATTTAACCAATTGTGATCTAGAAGAAATCGCAAAAAATTGTCCTGAAGAAGTCGATATCAACTCCTTTTATGAAACTTATCAAAAATCAGGGATAAATTACGGGAGTAACTTTCGGCTCATTCATCAACTGAAGCGCGGAGAAAATACAGCTTTTGCTCAAATCAAATTAACCGATAGATTAGAGCGGGAAAAATATCATTTTCATCCTGCTATGTTAGACGCTTGTTTTCAAGGGATTGCTGCCATTTTATTTAAAGAAGAATCCTCAGTAACTTATGTTCCTGTTCGTCTTGGTAAATTGGCATTTTTTCACCCTCCTGATGAGCAGGTAATCAGCGCGGTTCGACTGAAGAACTCCTCCCCTAACCCTAACATTATTATCGCTGATATTGATATCTATTCCCCCCAAGGTCAACCCTTAGCATCCCTCACCAACTTAGAACTAAAAGCCGTTCAATCCCAAGAGATTATCCCCCAAGAAATCCCCCCTCAAATCTATCTAGAAGAATGGATGCCTTGCGAGGAATTATTAGGGAATGGCAGAGACACTTTAGTAGCTCCCCAGGTAATTAAAAATCAAATTCACCCCGCACAGTTAGAACAACAACTAGGGGAAAAATTGGCGCAATATGAGCGCTTAATAGAAGCCTTGGAAAAGTTAAGCGTTGTCTATATCTGGGAAGCCTTAACAAAACTTAATGGACAGCCAAAATTAGGTCAAACTTATTCCGAGGCACAGATAGCAAATCAAGGTCAAATTGTCGATTTTTACCTACCTTTATTGTCTCGATGTTTAAGCATTTTAGCTGAAGAAAAAATCGTTAATCAGACAAAAGATGGCTGGTTATTCCTCAAAAAATTAGAAGCACCTTCATCCCAATCACAAATTAAAATTCTCCGCCAAGAATTTGCCGATTATCCAGCAGAAATTAGTCTAATGGAGCGTTGTGGCTCTGCTTTAGCCGAAGTCATGAGTCGTCAAGTTGATCCATTAGAATTACTCTTTCCTCAAGGGGATTTAGAAGAGATCGCATCAATTTATTCGGAAGCCGCCGGATCTAAATTGATGAATCAGTTAGTCGCCACCACAATCAGCCGTGCTATTGCGAATTTACCACCCTATTATCCCCTAAGAATTCTCGAAATTGGAGGAGGCACAGGAGCCGTTACTACTGGCCTTTTACCTCACTTACCCACGGAACATATCGAATATATATTCACCGATATTTCCTCTAGTTTCTTAACAAGAGCCAAGGAAAATTTTAGAAACTATCCCTTTATTAAATATCAAACTCTAGACATTGAAAAAAATCCCTTTATTCAAGATTTTCTCCCTGGCAGTTTTGACATAATCATTGCCGCTAATGTTCTTCATGCCACAGCCAACCTTCAAAAAACCCTTGAAAATGTGCGCTCTCTCATCGCTCCCAAAGGACTACTAATCCTCTTAGAAAGTACAGGGGCAAGACGTTGGGTAGATTTAACCTTTGGCTTGACAGAAGGATGGTGGTTATGTAGTCAAGATCTGCGGCGGAATGGTTATCCGTTAATCAGCACAAAAGATTGGCAAAATTTACTGATTGAGAATCAATTTGAAGACATTAATATTATCGAACCAAGCCAAGCAAAAACCCGAAATTTATTAAAACAAAGTGTCATTATTGGTAGAAGCAGTGAGCAATTACCTTCTCTGCCAGCAAAATCTTACTCTCATCAAATAATCTGGGCAGATAGTCAAGGAATTGCTAACGGTTTAATCCCTCTATTCCAACAGAGAGGAATAAGTTGTTCTTGCGTCTTTACCCAAGATATTAACCCAGAGATTGCTGAAGATTACCTATCAATATTGAGAAACTCGATAACTTCAGAAACTCGTCAAATACTGTACTTCTGGGGCTTAGAAAAAATCCCTGGAGAAATTGATCAACAAGTCGAGATTAATTGTCAACGATTTCTCTTTTTCTTACAAGCATTATTGCAGCAAGAAAATCCCCCGACTCTGATTTTAGTGACTCAAGGAGCAGTACCAGCAAAAGCCATTAAAACCCTGATCTCTCCCTCTCAAGCATCCTTATTAGGAATAGCCTTCAGCCTAGTTTTAGAACATCCTGAACTTAATTTTAAGGCGATTGACCTAGATCCAGATGAAGTAAACGCAGCCGATAAACTGCTGCAAGAAATCTACAGTAATCCCCAAGAAAACCGGATTGCTTTGCGGGGGGAACAGCGTTTTTATCCCCGTTTGGTGCAGAGAAAACTTGAAGATGGAAAGATCAATTTTAGTCCTGATGCCTATTATTTAATCACAGGAGGCACAGGGGGGTTAGGATTAGCAACAACCCGATGGATGATTGAAAAAGGGGCGCGGAATCTAGTTTTGTGTAGCCGTCGAGGGGCAGAAGGAATTAGCCCTGAAATATTAGCCAATTTCTCCTCTAGTGGGGCAAAAGTTACCCTCAAAAAACTTGATATTACCGATGCTGAAAAACTGCACGCCGTCCTAGACGAATGCCGTTCTCAATATCCTATACAGGGTATTTTTCACATTGCCGGAACCTTAGACGATACAACCTTATTAAGACTAACACCAGAGAGATTTAATTATGTTTTAGCTCCTAAAGTTAAAGGAACTTGGTTGCTTCATCAACTCACCCTAAATGACCCATTAGAATTCTTTGTCTGTTATACTTCTGCTGTATCTTTAATTGGCTCGGCAGGACAAGCTAATGCTGCGGCAGCTAATGCCTTTGAAGACGCTTTTATCTATTATCGTCAGACGCATCATTTACCCGGAACGGTCATAAATTGGGGTCCTTGGAGTGAAATAGGTGCAGCAGTAGATCGCAATGTTTTGGAGAGATTAGCCGCTAAAGGATATGGGGCTATGAAACCCGATTTAGCCCTTAATGCTCTGGAAAAAATTCTTCTAAATCAGATTATCCGCGCTGGTGTAATTAAGATTGACTGGCAACAATTTCCTTATATTCATCAAAGCTTTTATAAAAACTTTCTGCCTCAAGGAAAAACCCAAGCTGCCCCCTCATCTGAGTTTTTAAAACAATGGCAAAATTTAACCTTAAAAGAGCGTCCTAATTGGCTAACTAATCATATCATCATGCGTGTTTCTACTGTTTTAGGACGCTCAAATGATGAAACTTTTTCCCCTCAACAGGGCTTTTTTGATTTGGGGATGGACTCTCTCACTTCTACAGAGTTACGAAATCTGTTACAAACTGACTTTAATTGTTCTCTCCCTTCGACAATTACTTTTCGTTTTCCGAATGTTGAAGCCTTAGCTAATTATTTACAGCAAGAAGTTCTAGATAATTGTCAACCAGTATTGACCCCTCAAATAAAAGCAGAAATTTCTCAAAAACAGCCAGAAAAATCCTCTGTAGAAAAATCACAACTCGATGATGATCCTATTGTTATTGTCGGCATGGCTTGTCGATTTCCAGGCGGTGCTAAGAATTTACAATCTTTCTGGGAACTTTTGGAACAGGGAAAAGATGCCATAACAGAAATTCCTCAAGATCGCTGGGATCAGGAAACATGGTATGATCCTAATCCCGATGTCCCCGGCAAAATATACGCTCCTTACGGTGCATTTCTAGAACAAATTGAGGAATTTGATGGAGAATTTTTTGGCATTATTCCTAGAGAATCTGTCGCTATGGATCCTCAGCAGCGTTTACTCTTGGAAACCACCTGGCAAGCTTTAGAATCTGCTGGACAAAATCCCCAAAAATTACGCAACAGTCAGACGGGAGTTTTTATCGGTTGCATGACTCAAGATTATGCCCAATTAAGTTATTCTCCTCAAGCCATTAATGCTTATACTGGTTCAGGAACTTCTGTTAGTATGGCGGCGGGTCGTCTTTCTTATGTCCTTGGTTTACAGGGTCCATCAATGACTATTGACACCGCTTGTTCCTCCTCATTAGTAGCGATTCATTTAGCTTATAATGCCTTACTTAATGGTGAGTGCGATCTGGCTTTAGCTGGAGGGGTTAATATTATTTTAACTCCCATTATTTCTTTAATCGAAAGTCGCGCCCATATGCTTGCCCCTGATGGACATTGCAAAACCTTTGATGAGAGCGCAAATGGCATGGTGCGAGGAGAAGGCTGTGGAATAGTTGTTCTGAAGAGGTTGAGCCAAGCGGTTAAGAATGGAGACCAAATTTTGGCGAAAATTTATGGTACAGCAGTCAATCATGATGGTCCAAGTAGTGGGCTAACTGTTCCTAATGGTCAAGCTCAAGAAAAATTATTACATCAAGCCCTTAAACGCGCTAATCTCAAGCCTGAACAAATCGATTATATCGAAGCTCACGGCACTGGAACAGCCCTTGGTGATCCGATTGAATTAGAAAGTATGTCCGCCGTTTTTGGTCAACGCTCCCCTAATCGGCCCTTAATTATTGGTTCAGTAAAAACGAATTTAGGCCATTTAGAAGGTGCTGCCGGAATTGCCGGATTAATTAAAACCGTTCTAGCGTTACAACACCATAAAATACCTCCTCATCTTCACTTTAAAAATCCTAATCCCCGCTTTGATTGGAGTTCTCATATTTTTGAAGTTCCTGTACAAGGAAAACCTTGGAATATCAGCGAACGTCCAAGGATTGCTGGAGTAAGTTCCTTTGGATTTAGTGGAACGAATGCTCATATCATTGTTGGGGAAATTGATGCTGATTTGCCTCAAGCTTCGGAGAATAATTTTTATCTATTACCCCTTTCGGCTCGTTCTGAACAATCCCTGCAAGAGTTAGCCAGAAGCTATCAAGATATTTTGACTGAGTCTATCAATTTAGCTGATGTTTGTTTTACCACCAGTACAGGGCGGGGGATTTTTCCGCAACGAATCTGTATTTTAGCAGACTCAATAACGACGGCACAACGAGCATTAATTGATTACCAAGATGGTGAAGATTCTGACTCATTAATCCGACCGATTTTATCAGAGACTCCGCCAAAGATATCTTTCCTCTTTTCTGGACAAGGCTCTCAATATTCTGGCATGGGAGAAACTCTTTATAACCGAGAAGTTGTTTTTAAGGAAACATTAGATCTTTGTGATCAAATTTTAGAACCCCTTTTAGAAAAATCTCTCCTAGATTTAATCTTTCAAGAGCAAAATAGCCAGTTATTAGAGGAAACCCAAATCACTCAGCCGGTGATTTTTTCCCTTGAATATGCACTCGCCAAATTATGGCAATCTTGGGGAATACAACCTTCAGCCCTTTTAGGACATAGTATCGGGGAATATGTGGCGGCTTGTTGGGCAGGAGTCTTTTCTTTAGAAGATGCCTTAAAATTAGTGACTCAACGGGGTAAATTAATGGGAAAATTGCCCCACAATGGCAGTATGTCCGCTATTTATGCTGATTATGAGACGGTAGCAAATGCTCTAACTTCTTATGAAAATCAAGTTAATATTGCTTCAGCCAATGGCTCAATTACTGTCATTTCTGGATTTAAAGAGATTGTTGAGCAACTGGAAAAAGACTTTATTGATCAAGGGTATAAAACTAAACGTTTAGCGGTATCTCATGCTTTTCATTCTCCCTTAATGCAGCCTATTCTTGATGACTTTTCCCAGGTCTTAAAAACAATTTCTTTTCATGAACCTAACTTAACCATTATTAGTAATCTGACGGGGAAAGCTGTAGGTTCAGAAATTACAACTCCGGATTATTGGGTAGCTCATCTGCGTAATACTGTACAGTTTAGTCAAGGATTTAAGTCTTTAATTGATCAGGGTTATCGTTGTTTTCTAGAAGTCGGTTCTAAGCCTGTATTACTGAGTATGGCTCGCCTTATTTCCGCTAACCAAGATCTATTATGGTTGCCTAGTATTGTACCCGGGCAGGATGAACAAGCACAAATTTATAGAAGTTTAGCGACACTTTTTGTTAATGGTTATTCTGTAGAGTGGACTAAAGTATTTAAACAAGGTAAGCGAATTAGTTTACCGACTTATCCCTTTCAAAGAGAACGGTATTGGCTATCTAATTCGGAATTTTCTCTAGGGCAAATCAAGACTCAGTTACATCCTTTCATTAGAGATTTTAAAAAGTTAGCAACGGGAGACATGATCTTTGAAGGTGAGGTGAGTTCTCTTAACCCTAGTTATTTAGAAGAACACAAGGTATTTGAAAACATTGTATTTCCAGCTACCGGTTTTATTGAAGCCATTTTAGCCGCAAGTCAGAAAATATTTAATGGGCATTTTGTCACCCTTGAAAATGTCTATATCCATCAGGGATTAATCTTATCTCCAACTCCCTCAATAATCCAAATAATTTTTAAACCTAAAAAATCATCTCAACTGATTTATACTTTTGAGATATTTAGCAGTGATTCTGCACAAGAACAATGGGTTCTTCATGTTACAGGTGAAGTCAAACCTAAAGATATACAAAGCTTGGCTGCCTCAGAATTAACCCAAACTAAATTAGAAAGAGAAAACCCTAAGGAATCGATTTTTATTCGTGAATTCTATGAGCTTTATCAGCAGATGGGTATCAGGTATGGGGAGCAGTTCCAAGCGATTCAAGAGTTATATTCTTTCAAAAAAGGCTCTCAAGCTAAAATTAGTATTAACCCCAGTTTAGCAGATCGGCGTTATTATTTTCATCCAGTTCTTTTGGATGCTTGCTTACAGAGTATTGGGGCAGCTTTCCCCGAAATTCATGGTCAAGAATTACATCTACCTTATGGATTCTCTTCCTTGGAAATATTCCTAAATCCAACTTCGCAAGTTTGGACAAAAGTTCAGGTCATCTCAGATACTAATGGTGAAATGAGAGTAAATGTTAATATTTATAATGAACAAGAACAGCTTTGCGCTCGCTTTACTGACTTAACAGCCCGGCGCATAAATCCAGCTATTTTACAGAGTTTATGGCAAGAAAAGTCAAATAATTGCTTTTATAAAGTGGAATGGAAAAAACTTTCTTCCATGCCAACTGTTGCCGTCGATCCTCAAAATTCTTGGTTAGTCTTGGTTCGTCCAGAAACAGACTTAAATTCCCTAATTAATTTATACAAAAAGGCAGGAGAAAAAGTAATTACTGTAGAAATGGGGCAGAATTATCAATGTTATTCTCAAGATTTTTTTGTGATCAATCCGGCTCAGAAATCTGATTTTCAGCGTCTCTATCAAGAAGCTTATCCATCTGGAGAATTTCCGACTGGTGTTGTTTTTTGTTGGGAATCTTCAGAAGCTGAAGATGTTCTAGATACAGTAGATCAGAGTTCTCATGCTGTCTTAAATTTAGTGCAAACCCTCACTAATAACTGGGAGAAATTACCCCATTTATGGCTGATTACTCGCGGGGCTAATAAGATGATCAATGATACGGCTTTATCTCCTCAACAGTCTCATTTATGGGGATTAGGAGCAGTCATTAATCAAGAGTATCCTAAAATGGGTTGTGTTTGTTTAGATTTACCAATCCATAAAGAAGCTAATGAAGCTGAACTTTTATTCAATGAATTAAAGTGTTTCCCCCATGAATTCCGTTTAGCTTTACGTCAAGGAAACCGCTACGCAGCCAGGTTAGTTTCTGCATCTCTTCCTATCTCAGAAAAACGACAGTTTATTAATCAGTCAGGGGCTTATTTAATCACCGGAGGGGGAGGAAAACTGGGCGGATTAGTGGCTCAATGGTTATCAGAAATGGGAGCAAGTCACCTAGTTTTGTGTAGTCGCCATGTTAAATCTTCAACAGAATTGATAGCCCCATTAGTGGAGAAAGGAACAAAAGTAACCTTGATTGAAGCTGATATTACTTCCCCCACAGATATGAAAAATTTATTCTCTCGTTTTGGGGCAGACTTGCCCGTCTTACGAGGAATAATTCACGCAGCAGCGGTCTTAGAAGATGGGCTTATCAGTAATCAAAGTTGGCAAAAATATCAAAAGGTAATCAGTCCAAAAGTAGCAGGAACTTTATTATTAGATCGTTATACTCGCTCTCTATCTTTGGACTTTTTCGTAAGCTTTTCTTCTGCGGCTGTTATCCTTGGTTCGCCTGGTCAAAGTAATTATGCCGCAGCTAATGCTTTCATGGATGCTCTAATGCAGCAACGGCAAAGTTTAGGATTACCTGGTATTAGTATTAATTGGGGAGCTTGGGAGACGGGCAACCAAATTGATCAACAACGTTTCGCTAATTGGGGTTTGCAGATGATGCCCTCTGAGCAAGCGTTTCAATATCTCAGTCAGGTAATTTTAGGTGATATTACTCAAGGGATAGTTCTCGATATTGATTGGTCGATTTTTAATCAAACTTTCAACATTAGTCAACCCTTCTTTAGCGAGGTATTAACCCTAAACAATCAAAAACAAACAAGTCCAGCAAAACTATTAGAACAATTAAAGTCTGTCTCTATAGATGAACGAATAACCGCTTTAGTAGAAGGACTGGAGAAAATATTAAGAGAAGTGACAGGGTTAAATGAAAATAAGGTTATTCCTCAACCAACATCATTCCTAGACTTAGGTTTAAACTCTCTAATGGTTATAGAATTTAAAAATCGCTTAGAAAGAGATTTAGGGTGTAAATTGCCATCCTCGATCATTTTCGATTATCCTAATCTTCTCAGCTTAAGTATCTATTTAAGGGAAGAAATTCTAGCCAATCATCTCGATTTTGAGATTAAAATAAATCCAATTCCTGACAATCATAATCCCTACGACAGCCTCAGTGAAGACGAACTAGCAAGATTACTTAATCAAAAATTAACGGAGCTTGATCAATATGGAGGTTAAACTTGAAAAATTATTTTTCAAAAGCCATGAGATGTGGTAGGATAGGTAGATGAACATGAGTAAGCTTAACTCTCTGGGGTTAAATTTGGGTTTATATTTACTGATAGCACAGCATCCTAATTTATGTTTAACGGCGTATAAATTTAGAAATTATAGAGAATAGGGCATGGTTGAGAGTATAGATTACAAAAAATTAATGGCAACGACCTTAAGCAAAATGGAGGTCATGCAGGCTCGTATCAATGAATTAGAAACGAGACAAAGTGAATCTATTGCGGTGGTTGGGATGGCTTGTCGTTTTCCTGGAGGTATTAATTCCCCAGAAAAATATTGGAGTTTTTGTCAAGCTGGGCTTGATGCTATAGTGGAAGTCCCTAAAAGCCGTTGGGATATCTCAAAACTGTATTCTCAAAAACCAACTTTAGGAAAAATGAACACCGCTTATGGGGGATTTCTTCAAGAGAATATCACAGAATTTGATGCTCGTTTCTTTTCGATTTCAGCAAAAGAAGCAGCCTCCATGGATCCTCAACAAAGGTTACTCTTAGAAGTTGCTTGGGAAGCGTTAGAAAACGCCAATTTACCTCTGAAAAATTTAGCCGATAATAAAGTAGGGGTATTTGTGGGGATTACTAGCATTGATCATGCCCTGAAGGTTTACGGTACAAACTATGATCAAATTGACTCTTTTTTTGGCAGTGGCAATGCTCTAAGCGCCGCCGCCGGAAGGCTCTCTTATTTTCTCAATCTTCACGGTCCTTGTCTCTCGATTGATACAGCCTGTGCATCCTCATTAGTAGCCGTCCATCAGGGGATTCGTAGCCTGAGAAATCGTGAATGTGAACTCGCTTTAGTGGGTGGGGTAAACCTCATTTTAGAACCCGCAATTACGATTAGTCTTTCTCAGTCGGGAATGATGTCCCCCGATGGGCGTTGCAAAACCTTCGATGCCTCTGCTAACGGATATGTGCGAGGGGAAGGCTGTGGGGTTTTAATCTTAAAAACTTTATCAGAAGCCCAGAAAAACGGGGATCACATTCTTGCCCTGTTGCGAGGTTCGGCGGTGAATCATAATGGGGCTGCTGCCGGTTTAACCGTACCCAGTGGACCCGCCCAGCAAGAATTGCTCCGTCAAGCTCTAGCTGATGCCAGAATAGTCCCTGAAGATGTCAGCTACATAGAAGCTCATGGCACAGGCACTTCTTTAGGAGATCCCATCGAATTGAATGCCATTGCCTCAGTGTATGGAAAGCGCTCCGACCCCCTTTATGTCGCCTCAGTGAAAACCAATATTGGTCATCTTGAAGCTGCGGCTGGCATGGCTGGAATAATCAAAACAATTCTGATTCTTCAACAGGGTGAAATCCCGCCCCATCTTCATTTCCAAAGCCCTAATCCTCTGATTAATTGGCAAGACCATCCTATTGAAATTCCTACTCAAAATATACCTTGGCCGAATAACAATAAAGTCCCTATAGCTGGGGTAAGTTCTTTCGGGTTTTCCGGCACAAATGCCCATGTCATTGTTCAACAAGCACCCGTAAGCAAAATCTCAGAAATTCAACAACAAATTCCTAGTCATCTCTTAACTCTTTCAGCCCACAACAAAACCGCTTTAAAAGAATTAGCTAAACGTTTTCATACCCTCCTAGAATCTCATCCTGAAATTGGAGATATTTGTTATAGTGCAGCTGTCGGAAGGATAGATTTACCTGAGCGTTTAGCCATTGTTGGCGATACTTGTCCAGAATTGCAACAAAGATTAGCCGCTTTTGCTGAAGAAAACCCGCTTGATGATTTGACTTTTTATCAACGTTTTACATCGGAAAAATCCCCTAAAATTGTTTTTCTTTTTACAGGGCAAGGGGCTTGTTATCCCGGCATGGGGCATCAACTATATCAAACTCAGCCGACATTTCGTCAATATATTGATCAATGTGCCGAAATATTGTCGAAGTATTTAGACCATCCTTTAACTGAAATATTATTTGGTGAACAGACCGATTTACTCAATCAAACTGCTTACGCTCAACCGGCTATATTCGCCCTAGAATATTCCCTAACAATGCTATGGAAATCTTGGGGAATTACCCCCACTTTACTGATTGGTCATAGTGTGGGAGAATATGTAGCAGCTTGTATCGCAGGAGTATTTAGCTTAGAAGCTGGACTCGCCTTAGTTGTCAAACGGGGGCAATTAATGCAAACCACGACCTCTGGGAAAATGGCTTCAATTTTTGCTGATGAAGAGACAGTAATTTACCTAATTAAAAATTATACTCAAACAGTTTCAATAGCTGCCATTAATCACCCTCAACAGATTGTTATTGCTGGAGAAAGTGCCAGCATTGAGGAAGTTATTAGCACCTGCAAAAAGCAAAAAATTCCCGCTCAATATCTTCCCGTTACTCAGGCTTTTCATTCCCCTTTAATGGAGCCAATTTTAAAAGAATTTGAAAAAGAGGCTCGTCAAATTTCTTATCAACGCCCCCAAATTCTCTTACTTTCAGGACTTGATGGAGAGGTTTTAGAAAATGCACCAGATGCCACTTACTGGAGCAAACAATGCCGAGAACCAGTAAGATTTTTGTCGAGTTTAATAACCGCTTTCAACAAGGGATATAACCTATTTTTAGAAGTGGGACCAAGACCAATACTAGCAGAACAAGGTCGTCGTTATAAAGATGAGGTCATTTGGTTAAGTTCTCTCAATCGTGGCTTAGATAACTGGCAGACAATTCTTTCAGCCTTGGCACAACTCTACCTCAATGGCGCACCTTTCAACCCAGAACAATTCAATCAGAATTATGGCTATAAAAAAGTCAGATTGCCGAACTATCCCTTTCAAAGGAAACCTTTCCAATTTCAGCCTAATCCTCGAACAGAAAATCAGAGCATTGACAAAATATTCCTAGATTCACAAACCTCTAACCTTACCGATACCGAAACCACAGTTTTCAATATGCAAAAACATCAACAGGAAATCCGTAATCAATTAAAATCAATTTTGGCTTTACTTCTGAAAGAAGATGAGAACGATCTGCCAGAGGATGAGACATTACTAAACTTAGGAGCAGACTCAATTATCTTGACTGACTTTTCTCGCAAAGTCGAAGAAAAATTTCAAGTCAAAGTGAAAATAGATCAACTCTTTACCGATTTACAAACTCTTGTTGATATCGCCGAATACCTCTGCCAATTTGTCAAAGAAAAACCCTTAGAAAATACTTCAGAAATAACAACTAAAGTTATCGATGATGAGACAGAATTAAGCAATTATTTGCAAGTCATTGAGCAATTGCAACCCATCGCTACAGCCTATATCATCAAGGCCTTAGAGTCCTTAGGAAAAAAACTTAATCAGGGGGAACAATGGACGATAGAAAACCTAAGACAAACCTTACCCGTTGCTCGTAAATATCACATTTTGCTCAATCGTTATTTGCAGGATTTAGAGGAAGCTAATATTCTTCACAATCAAGGGAATATTTGGACTGTCAAAAACTTGCCTGAATCTTTTTCCTTACCCCAAGCCCTACAAAAGCTAGAAAAAACTTGTCCATCTGCAAAACCTGAATTAGAAATGTTGCAACGCTGCGGCGAAAATTTAGCAGAAGTTCTCAAGGGAAATATAGACCCCTTGACATTAATTTTCCCAGAAGGTTCCGTTGCTCATGCAGAAAGTATCTATGGCAATTCTCCCGTATCTCGATTGATGAATCAACGAGTCGCCCAAGCTATTAACCAGATTTTAACCAACTTTTCTAATAGTGATCACCCCTATCAAATTCTCGAAATAGGAGGAGGAACTGGTGCCACTTCAGAAGCAATTCTTAACCACTTAAATCTCGATCATATCACTTATTCTTTTAGCGAAGCTTCTCCCTTCTTACTGCATCAAGCTAGGCAAAAATTTCAGAAAAAATATAACCTAAACTTTCATCAACTAGACATTGAAAAGTCCCCCATTTCTCAGGGGATACCTGCTCGTAATTATCATATTGTTGTGGCCGCTAACGTCCTTCATGCGACTCGAAATATTACAGAAACTCTAACCCATATTCGGGAACTGCTGCGCCCCGGTGGTTACTTAGTTCTCCTCGAAACCGTAGAAAATAACTCATGGCTGAATTTAACCTTTGGATTAACCCCCGGATGGTGGCGCTTTCAGGATCAACAATTACGCTCAGATACACCCTTATTAAGGGGTGAAAATTGGTGTTCCGTTTTAAAAAGTTGTGGGTTTGCTACGGCGAATAGTTTCTCTAAACAAAACAATATTCCCATTAACAATGGCCAAGAATTAATTCTTGCTTGTGTGCCAGATGAACCCCTCTCAATTCCTGCAATTCCTAAGTTCACTGTCTTTGGTGAAAGCTCCGGTAAAGAAGCCTTAATGATGGCTCAATTACAATCTTTAAAAGACCTAAAAGACCTCCATGAGAAAACCATTATCAAGCAATTAGAAGTTCTTCAAACTGCCACCGTCTCCCCCAGTATAGCCCCCGAAATATTAACGAATCAGACTCAAATCATTCCTACCCAAAGCTCTAAGACAGAAACTTACCTTCCGGTTTCTCAAGAGAAGCCCAAATCTCCTGAGAAACCTAGTTCTCCCAATTTAAACCCCTTAGCTTTAAAGCTGACTGAGAACAAATCCTTAACCGAACAACAACAAGCCTTTATTCAAAATTTACAGAGTATTTATAACCAGAAAACCGCCAAATCAAAAGCCTATTCACAAAATAGCCGTAAGACAATGGTGGATGTTAAACCGACTATTGACTTCCGCATGGCCTTAAAAGAATTTCAATATCCCATTGTTTCAGAATCTGCTCAAGGGGCTTATTTTAAGGACATTGATGGCAATAATTACATTGACTTAGCTATGGGGTTTGGGGTTAACTTTTTTGGGCATAGTCCTGATTTTGTCATTGAAGCAGTTCAAGAACAAATGAATCGAGGAATAGGCTTAGGAATGCAGTCAAATCTGGCCGCCGAAACCGCCGCTTTAATTAGTGAAATGGGCCGGGTCGAAAGAGTCGCTTTTAGTAATACGGGAACCGAGGCGATTATGGCGGCTGTTCGCATTGCTCGCTCCCGGACAAAACGTCAAAAAATTGTTATGTTTGCCGGCTCCTACCATGGAACTTTTGACGGCATCTTAGCACGAGTAGGAGAAGATAAAACCACGACTCAACCCTTAAGTTTAGGCACTCCTTTAGGAATGGTTGAAGACATAATAGTCTTGAGTTATGGAGTTGAAGAAAGCCTCGATATTATTGCTACTCATGCTGATGATTTAGCTGCCGTATTAGTCGAACCAGTTCAAAGTCGCAAACCCGATTTACAGCCTCAAGAATTTCTGCAAAAACTACGACAAATAACCCATAAAAAAGGGATCACACTCATTTTTGATGAAATTATTACCGGCTTTCGGATTGCTCCGGGAGGAGCGCAAGAATGGTTCAATGTTGAAGCTGATATAGTCATTTATGGTAAGGCCATTGGAGGAGGTTTACCAATTAGTATGATCTGCGGTAAAGCAGATTTCTTAGATACCGTTGACGGCGGTTTCTGGCAATACGGAGATGACTCTCATCCCCAAACCGAGTTAACCGCTTTTGGGGGAACTTTTTGTCGTCATCCTTTAGCCCTTGCTGCTTGTCGTGCTGTGCTTTTACATCTTCGGGAAAACAGTCCAACGATTCAAGAAAAAGTGAATCAATTAACTCATCGATTAGCCACCGAAGTTAATCAGTTTTTTCAAGAAATAGGCATTCCGATTCGGGTTGTTAATTTTGGCTCTTTATTCCGCTTTGAACCTTTTGGAGCTTATAGTATCTTCTTACAACCCATCGAATTACCCCTCTTTTATTACCTATTAAATCTTAAAGGAATCTACACATGGGAAAAACGAGTTTGTTTTCTCTCCACCTGCCATACTAATGAAGATATAGACAGAGTTATAGTAGCCGTCAAAGAAGCGATTACGGAATTACAGCAAGCTGGTTTTTTTGCTAATGCTAAACGCCCTCAAGTCAAGAAAGAAGAAAAAAAGCCCCTCTCTGAAGATGAAGATGGTAGGGGACATCTACCATCTTTAAATCAGTCCTTTCCCACCAGTGAAGCTCAACGTCAACTTTGGTTATTAGCTGAATTAGACCGTAATGCTTCAGCATCCTATAACGTCACAACATCTCTAGAATTACTAGGTTCTTTAGATGTTTACATTTTAGAAAAAACGATTAATCAAGTTATTAATCGCCATGAAGCTTTGCGAACCAAAATTATAGAACAAGGAGAATTACAGGAAGTTGTCAATGAAGTTAACATTAAATTAAACCTCATTGATTTTAAGGATGAAGATAATCCCGAAGCGACGGCCTTAGCGTTACGATCTCAGTTTTCCCAAAAACCCTTTGACCTGTCGATTGCTCCTTTATTTGCTGTGATTTTAATGCGCTTAAAATCTGACCATTATCTGCTCTCTTTAAAAACTCATCATATTGTGGCAGATGGTTGGTCACTAGGATTAATTTTGCAGGAAATTGGTCAACTTTATTCATCCCAAAATAACACAACTAAAGAGGTTCTCACACCACCGATGCAGTTTCGGCAATATTTAACTTTGCGAGCGCAAGAGACGCAAAGTCCACAAATGTTAGAGCATCGGGATTTTTGGTTGAAAACCTATCAGGAAGAGCTGCCAACCTTTGAGCTTGCCACCGACTTTCCCCGTCCCGCCGTTAAAACCTACACTGGCGGACAAGAAAGTCAAGTCATTCCCTCGGAAGTTGGGCAAAATTTGCAGAAAGTAGGACGCAAAAATAAAGCTACATTATTTATGACGATGTTCGCCGCTTATACTGCTTTTTTGCGTCGAATTTCTGGCCATAAGGATTTAGTCATTGGTATTCCTATTTCTGGGCGACAAATAGAAGGTAGTGACAACTTAGTAGGCTTTTGTTCTCAATTTTTACCCCTGCGGATACAAGTCGATGCTACCACCTCTTTTATTGAACATTTACAACACACTAAACAAACCCTGATCGACGCTTTTCGCCATCAGAGTTATACTTTAGAGGATTTATTAGCAGCTTTACAATTACCTAGAGATTTTTCTCGTTCTCCTCTCATTTCGGTATCTTTTAACATGGATCCTAGTTTAACTCTGCCTGAATTTAAAGACTTAAAAGTATCCTTGCCACCGTCACCGATTGGTTATACACCTTTTGATCTAGGATTTAACTTAATTGAACTTAATGATAACCTCATTATTTACTGCAATTACAATACAGAACTCTTTAAAAAAGAGACAATTAAACAATTTATTGAAAGCTTTGAAATTTTGCTGAGGGGAATCATTGACGATGCTAATCATCTTCTTTATCAGTTACCTTTATTAACCCCAGTCCAACAAGAGAAGTTACTCAGACAATTAACCGGAAAAACTCGCAAACTCCCTGAGAAAGCCACCATCATTGATGACTTTATAGCTCAAGTTAAATTAACCCCTAATACTCCCGCCTTAATTGCAGGAAAAATTAGCCTTAGCTATCAAGAATTAAATGAAAAAGTCAATCGTCTTACCCATTATTTACAGCAGGAATATCAGCTAGGTGTAGGAAAAGTGATTGGGGTCATGCTCCAGCGTAATCACTACTTAATCATCGGGATTCTGGCTACCTTTAAAACTGGAGCGACTTACGTTCCTATAGACTCTCAATATCCTCACAGTCGCATTGAGTTTATTTTAAAAGATAGTGGCTGTCATGTTTGCCTAACGGAGAGTAATTTTATCTCTAAGTTACCTGAAAAAATGGAGAAAATTTGCTTAGATAAAATTGATCCTATTGTTGAAAAATATGACAAAGATGAGCCTAAAATATTTCGCAATTCTAGCCAAACCGCCTATATTTTCTACACTTCAGGTTCAACTGGTAATCCTAAAGGAGTCATGGGCCGTCACATCTCAATTTTGAATGTTATTCAAAGCTTACGACTTACCTTTGATTTAGATAAACATCCTGAATGGCGCTATATTTTCACAGCTGCTGTTACTCATGATCCATCTATTCGTAATATTTTTCTCCCCTTAACCATAGGTGCATCCCTATATATGTACGAAATAAAATATATAGGACATTTGGTTTCTTTCCTACAGGAAAATCAAATTAATGCCCTACACACCACCCCATCTATCTATCGAGAAATCTTGGGGCTACTTGAACCAGGAGAAACCATTTCCAGCTTAAAATATATCTCGGTAGGAGGGGAAAAATTAGATCGGGAAACTGCCTTAGCTTTGCGGAAACGTTTTCCAGCAGAAATTATTAGCAATGTTTACGGATCTACAGAAACTTGTGTGGGAGTATCCCAGTATGAAATCAAGGAAAACTTAGACAGCGAAATCCCCCTCGGTCAAGTTTTCCATAACAATCGCTTAGGGGTTCTTGATGAATTTAATAATCCCGTTCCCCTCCATGTAATCGGCGAAATTTGTGTAGAAGGTGCCGCCCTAGCATCGGGTTATCATAACCAACCCGAAATGACTCAAGAAAAATTTAAACCTAGCTTTCTTGATGAGACAAAAACTCTCTTTAGAACCGGCGATTTAGGCAAGCAAACTGCTCCCGGTATCATTGAGTTTATGGGACGAAAAGATAATCAAGTTAAGGTCAATGGTTATCGAATTGACCCCGGAGAAATTGAATATCAATTGACTCGTTATGCTCCCATTGAAAGAGCGATTGTTTTACCCGTTCAAGTTAATAATCAAACTCAATTATCTGCTTACTGTCAAACAGACAAAACTCTAGAAATTGCTGAGATTCGAGAATTACTTGCCAAATTTTTACCAGTTTATATGATTCCGAGTTACTTTATTTTTTTAAAGCAATTCCCCTTAACTCGACATGGGAAACTTGACCTGCACTCCCTGAGAGAACTCAGAGAAACTGGTAAATCTCTGGTGAATTCTAATTATGTTGCACCCCGGAATTATTTAGAATCCAATCTCGTTAGTATCTGGGAAAAAATTCTCTCTAAACATCCTATCGGTATTTTTGATAACTTCTTTGAAATTGGCGGTCATTCTCTACTCTTATCAAGGGTTGTAACCCGGGTTCATAAAGAACTAAATGTATCCGTAAAATTGGCTGACTTCTTTAAAGTTCCAACCATTGCTGGATTGGCTACTTTAATCTCCCAGACTCAATACAATTATCAAGAACCCATTTCGGCAATTCCCCCCCAAAAATCCTATCCGATGTCTCATGGTCAGCGTCGTCTTTGGGCTTTAGAATTCCTAGATCAAAATCATAATGCTTACGGAATGCCCAGTGCTTATCAATTCAAGGGCAATCTCAATATTGACGCTTTTGAAAATGCCTTTCAACAGTTAATTCAACGCCATGAAATTTTGCGGACAACCTTTACTTTAATCAATAATCAACCCCGTCAAGTTGTCCATAATCAAATGAACTTTGTCATTAAACAAATAGACCTGACAGCTTATGTTAGCACAGAACAAGAAAACCTGATCGAAGAATCAATCAGCCATAATGCCAAAACGACTTTTGATTTAGAAGTGGGACCGTTACTTAAAGTTAACTTACTTAAACTAAGTCAAGAGAATTACATCGTCTTGTTTAATATGCACCATATCATTTTTGATGGTTGGTCAGCAGGGGTTTTAATTAAAGATTTTCTCACCCATTATCACGCCTATGGACAAGAAAATTCCCAATTAATGCCCCCTCTTAGAATTCATTATAAAGACTATACTTCTTGGCAAGAAAGTCAATTAGAGACCTTGAAACTTCAAAGTCAACGGGATTACTGGTTAGCTAAATTAACTCCAGTTCCTGTTCGTCTTAACTTACCTGTTGATTATCCGCGCCCACCTGTTAAAAGTTTTCAGGGAAATACAATTACATGGCAACCTGAACCCGAATTGATCGATACTTTTGAGAAGTTAGTTAAAGCACAAGAAGCCAGTTTATTTATGGGTTTAGTTAGTTTGGTTAAGAGTTTTCTATTCCGTTATACTGAGCAAAATGAAATTACAATAGGCTCTGCTATCGCTGGCAGAAATCATCCTGATTTAGAAGATCAAATCGGATTTTATGTTAACACTCTCGTCCTGCGGGATCAGATAACAGATCACGACAGTTTTACGGATGTCCTTAGCAAAGTAAAAACAACCACTTTAGAGGCTTATGATCATCAAGACTATCCCTTTGATCAGATTGTATCTGATTTGAATTTACAACGAGATCCTAGCCGTAATGCTCTCTTTGATGTTGCAATTGTCCTGCAAAATAATCAAAATGTAGATCTGGCCTTGGACGGAATTACAGTTAACTCCATTGACCCAAAAATGATTACCGCTAAATTTGATTTAGAATTTATCTTTGTTGAGGAAGAAGAACTTTATCTCAAGCTAATCTACAACACAGATATATTTATCCATGAGCGAATTTTATTGCTCATAGATTTGTTCAAAAACTGGCTAGAGCAAGTTTTAAAATTTGCCCATGAACCTTTGATCAACTTATCCTTAGCTTCCTCAGAAAATCTTATTCAAGAGGGGCAGGATATGTTCACAGAAGATTTTAATTTTTAGTCAACAGCAATTGTACGAGCAGGAGATTTTAATGAAGACAAAACTACCGATTCTTGGCGTTTTAGGGGGTATGGGACCAGTGGTTACCGCCGAATTTCTTAAGTCGATTTATGAATATAATCCTTTTATTGATAAGGAACAAGAATCCCCTAATGTCATCGTTTTTTCTTTTCCCTCTGCACCCGATCGCACAGGTTCTATTGATAGTGGAAAAGAAAGAGAATTTATTGATTTTATCCAAGTCAATCTGGAACATCTCAATAAACTGGCTGATTGCATAGTCATTGGCTGTTGTACGGCTCATTATGCTCTGCCTCAGATTCCCGAAAATCTGAAGGATAAACTTATTTCCTTAATTAAAATAGCGGACCAAGAACTCCAAGAATATAATGAACCCACCCTTTTACTTGCTAGTACAGGGACTTACCAGAAAAAATTATTTCAGGAAGGCTGCACCACCGCAGATCTGATTATTTCTCTCTCAGAAAGCGATCAAAAGTTGATTCATGAAATGATCTATAAAGTGCTAAAAAGAGGACACGATCCGTTAAGTATTCTTAGGGATATAGAAGCATTATTAGAGAAATATAACACTCGCTCCTATATTTCTGGGTGTACCGAATTTCATCTCTTAACAAAATCTCTCAAACTCAAAGGAATTGACTCCATTAAAGCGATCGATCCTTTAAGTACCATCGCTCAAAACTTTTCTCAGTTAATCATCAAACAAGCTCAGGTAGATCTAGTGACCGACTGCCATCAGCCTTCAAACCCAAAAAGCCCTTGACCATCGCACCTCTATCAGGTACAATTCAAACTTGAGTTGATCACTTCTGACTTTTAACTTGTGGGTAGCGATATACTGGTTCATCAGGTTTTCAAGATTATTCCTATTTTTGATAAAGAGGTGTAAAAAAAATGTCTAAGCATTCCATCAGTCTTGGAGGACAATTGGAAGATAATTGGCGGACTCTGTCAGAAGTATTAGAAACTGCCACTAAACATAATAATCATGGAATTACTTATATCAGAAATGACGCAACTGAATATTTTCAGAGTTATCAAGACTTATATCAAGATGCTTTGGTTATTTTAAATGGACTGGAACAAAAAGGAATAAAATTAGGGCATAAAGTCATTCTACAAATTGCCAAAAATCAAGACTTTATTCCCGCACTATGGGCTTGTTTTTTAGGGGGAATTATTCCAGTTCCTTTGACCGTTGCTCCTAGCTATGATCTGGAAAATTCTGCCGTCAAAAAACTAGAGAATGTTTGGAAAATTTTAGACAATCCCTTGATATTATCCGACAGTGAGCTAATTACTGAAATTGAAAAATTAGGAACTTACTCTCATTTAGAAGGGTGGCAAGTTATCTCAGTTAATGAACTCAGAAAAGCACCCTCTAAAATCGAACAATTGCCGATTCTTGACCCACAAGATGCAGCCTTATTACTCTTTACTTCGGGTAGTACCGGTATGCCGAAGGGAGTAATATTAACTCATCATAATATTCTGTCCATGACTGCTGGTACAGTGGTGATGAACCACTTTACCCAACAAGAAGTTACCCTTAATTGGATGCCCTTGGATCATGTAGGAGCTATCGTATTTTTAGGAATTATGGCGGTAGATTTGGCTTGTGATCAAATTCATGTTCCCATGGAATTAGTCCTACGCCAACCTCTGCAATGGTTAGAACTCATTCAAAAGCATCAAGTAAGCATTTCTTGGTCTCCTAACTTTGCATTTTCCTTAATTAATCAACAGGCCGAAGAACTTAAGCACGTCTCTTATAACCTCTCCTCAATGAAATTTTTAGTGAATGCTGGCGAGCAAGTTTCAGTAAAAACGATTCGCCTATTCTTAGAAATTCTTGAAAAACATCAACTACAGGAGAGAGCGATTAAACCGGCCTTTGGCATGACTGAATCCTGTTCTGGGATTACTTGGTCAGCCGGTTTAAGTAAAAATGAACTCACCGAAGAAAATAGTTTTGTCTCTCTAGGAAAGCCGATTCCGGGAGCAACTATCCGGATAGTCGATCAGGAAAATAATCCTTTACCTGAAAGAGAAATTGGCAGGCTTCAAATTCAAGGTAATTCTGTTACTAAAGGATATTATAATAATAATGAACTCAACCAGGAAGTTTTTCAAGAAGGGTGGTTTACTACGGGAGATTTGGGGTATTTATCTAAGGGCGAACTCTTTATTACTGGGAGAGAAAAACAAGAAATTATAATTAATGGTGTTAATTACTTTGCCCATGAACTTGAAACAACAATCGAAGAATTAGAAGGAGTTAAAGTCTCTTATACAGCCGCCTTTGCCGTCTTTGATCAAAGTCGAGAAACTGATTTATTAATTATTACTTTTAGCCCAGAATCTGAGCAATTTGAACAGGGAATAAAAGTTGTTAGAAAAATTCGCAGTCATGTAACCCAAAAATTCGGGATTGCTCCAGCTTATGTCATTCCCTTAGAAAGAAATTTAGTTCCTAAAACCTCTATTGGCAAAGTTCAAAAATCTAAATTAAATAAGGATTTTGAACAGGGATTATTTAGCAGCCGTATCCAAGAAATAGATCAATATTTAGCAAAAGAGCGTCAGAAAAATCAAACCTTACCTCAATCAGAAAATGAACGTCAAATAGCAGCAGTTTGGAGTGAAGTTTTACAGTTAACCTCAGTTGGTTTAGAAGATAACTTCTTTGAACTAGGGGGACATTCTATACACTTAATCCGAGTTCAAAATGAACTTGAAAAACTTTTTAACCGTCAGCTATCCCTTGCTGAAATGTTTAAAAATCCTACCGTTGCCACCCTAGCCCGTTTCTTAAGCGAAGAATCAAATACTAATCAAGTTATAGCACAAAAAAGCCGTCAACGTGCCGAAAATCGGAGCCGTCGCCATAATGAAACCCATGACATTGCAATTATTGGTATGACGGGGCAATTCCCGGGGGCTAAAAATTTAACAACCTTCTGGGAAAATTTAAAAAATGGAATCGAAACTATCTCTTTCTTTTCTGAAGAAGAATTACAAGAATCGGGAGTGTCTTCGGAACTATTTAATCAGCCTAATTATGTTAGAGCTAGACCAATTCTCGAGCAAGTTGAATACTTTGACAGCGAATTTTTTGGCTATACAGATAGAGAGGCAGAATTACTAGATCCTCAGCAACGTTTACTGCTTGAATGTAGTTGGGAATGTTTAGAAAACGCCGGTTATAATCCTAATACTTATCAAGGATCAATTGGTATATTTGCGGGCGCAAGTATGAACACATATCTGATAAATAATTGTTATCCTAATCGGGGTAAATTAGATAGTAATGACGAGTTACAACCCTTCACACTAGATTCAATGGGAGGGTTTCAAACAATGGTAGCTAATGACAAAGACTATTTAACAACGCGAATTTCTTATAAACTCAACTTACATGGTCCGAGCGTTAATGTTCAAACCGCTTGTTCTACTGGATTAGTTGTAGTTCATCTCGCTTGTCAGAGTCTCATCAGTGGAGAAAGTGATATGGCTTTAGCTGGAGCTGCTTCAATTAATTCTCCTCAAAAAATTGGTTATTTATATCAAGAAGGACTGATTATGTCTCCTGATGGCCATTGTCGCGCCTTTGATGCTGAAGCAAAAGGGACTATTTTTGGCAGTGGAGTAGGAGTAATTATGCTCAAAAGATTGTCAGATGCTTTAGCCGATCATGACCATATTTATGCAGTTATTAAAGGCTCTGCTATTAATAATGATGGTGGTCAAAAGTTAGGATTTACTGCCCCCGGTGGAGAGGGTCAAATTGCTGCCGCTACGGAAGCCCTAGCCTTTGCCGGTGTTGATGCTAATACAATTAGTTTTGTGGAAGCTCATGGCACAGGAACCCCCCTTGGAGATCCCATTGAAGTTGATGCTTTAGCTAAAGTTTATCAGGGTGCAAATGAGGGAGAATGTGCTTTAGGTTCAGTAAAAACCAATATCGGACATATGCAGATTGCTTCCGGTATTGCTGGTTTAATTAAAGCGACTTTAGCCCTCAAATATAGAGTTATTCCGCCTACATTACATTTCCAAAATCCTAACCCTCAAATTAATTTTTCTCAGACTCCTTTTTATATTAATAATGAAGCTATTTCTTGGACTACTAAGCAAGACAAGTCCGAAAAATTACCCCGACGGGCAGGGGTAAACTCTTTAGGTATTGGCGGGGTTAATGCCCATGTTATTCTAGAAGAAGCTCCTCCCATTATTCCTCAAGACAATCAGAGCCAACGTCCCTATCATTTGCTCACCCTTTCCGCTCGAACCGAACTAGCTTTAACAGAGTTAGTAAGTCGCTACATAGACTTTTTAGAAAGTCAACCTGAAAAGGATCTGTCTGATGTAGTATTTACGGCAAATACAGGCCGAGTTCATTTCTCAAATCGTTTAGCCTTAACTGGCTATAAAAATAGTGATTTTATTGAACAATTACGGCAGTTTAAGCAGCTCGATTATGAGTCAACTATTTATGGTATAGTTGATGAAAAAAGACCGTCTAAGATTGCCTTTTTATTTACAGGGCAAGGTTCTCAATATGTAGGGATGGCTCATCAACTTTATCAGACTCAACCCACCTTTAGAAAAACTTTAGACGCAGGGGAAAAATACCATCAAAAACTAACGGGTAAATCCCTACTAAACGTCGTATTTGCCGATACAGATGACTCCTTAAACCAAACCGCTTATACCCAACCTGCACTATTTCTGATTGAAGTTGCTCTCGCTCAATTATGGCATTCTTGGGGAATTCAACCAGCCGCTATTTTAGGCCATAGTTTAGGGGAATATTCGGCTGCTTGTTTTGCTGGTGTTTTTGATCTTGAAAGTGGCTTAAAACTGGTCAGCCATCGAGGCAACTTGATGGGGCAATTACCCCAAAATCAAGGGGAAATGGCGGCTATTTTTCTCGATAAGAACTCAGTTGTTGAGCATTGCCAAAGTCAGGGAATAAAAATCGCTATTGCTGCCATTAACGCGGAACAGCATACCGTTATTTCTGGAGAAAAAAACGTAATTCAAAAACTCTGTAACCATTTTACTAATGCCGGGGTTAAAGTTCGTCAACTTAAAGTTGCCCATGCTTTTCACTCCCCTTTAGTAGAACCAATGGTTGCAGAATTTAAAACGATTCTTCAAGAGATTTCTTTCAGTCAACCTCAAATTTCTCTGGTCTCTAACCTAACGGGAGAAATTGCTGATGACAGCATTATGACTCCTGAGTATTGGCTTCAACATTTACTAAATACGGTACAATTTCACCAAGGAGCTTTATTCCTACAATCTCTTGGATGTGATACTTTTATTGAAATTGGACCTCAACCTATTCTCTCAGGAATTATTCAATCATCTCTATCTTCATCTGAACCTCTAACTCTACCCAGTTTACGCTCGGGATTTTCTGATTGGCAAGTTTTATTAGAAAGTCTGGGTAAACTCTATGTTCGCGGTGCAAAGATAGACTGGTTTAGTTTTGATCAAGACTATCATCCTAGACGATGTGCTTTACCTACTTATCCCTTTCAAAAACGTCAACACTGGATTTCTTTAAAAACCCCATCTGCAACTGTTCCACGGGAATCTAATCTGGTCAAAATGTTATCCGAAAAGGACAAAACTACTTTAATGCAAACCCTCTTAGAAACAGGTCATTATTCTGAAGATGAAAAACCAACAATATCCGCCATTGTTCAACAGTTGATTAAACTGTATTATCAAGAAAAAGAGGACTTTGATTTTGCCAAATTACTTTATCAAGTAGCTTGGCTTCCCTGTGATTTAGCTAACGGTAAGCTAGAAAATCTGACCAGCCTTAAAACGGATTTAGAGGTTTACTTAGAACCCCAATTACAATCCTCAGAATTGATGGGAGTTTCTCTCGCTTTTTCTGAAATGGAAAAACTGGCGGCTGACTTTGTTGTTAAAGCTCTGAAAGATTTAGAACTCTTTCAAATGAATACCTTTCTTGATCCCGATCAAAGTTTTATTCAAGCTGGACTCAAACAAGAATATAAATCTTTCTGGAATTATGTTCTAGAAATATTAGCGAAAGTCGGCATTTTAGAAAAGCAAAATACCCGATGGAAAATTGTTAAAGAACCTGAACAATCTAATCCTGATTTAGCGGTAGAAGATTTAATCAATCATTATCCTAATGCTCAAATAGAACTCAATCTATTTCGACAAGTTGCCACAAATTTAGCGGCCATTATTACGGGAAAAATATCTCCTTTATCTATCCTATTTTCTCAAGATGGACAAGGAGGAGCCAGCGAATTTTATAAAAATACATCTTCGGCAAAAATTCTCAATCTGGGTATCTCTAAAACCGTTGAACTTCTACTCTCAAGTTATCCTCCCTCAGCCTCCCTCCGCATTCTCGAAATTGGTGCGGGAACTGGAGCTACAACCCAACAGGTTCTTAAAGCTTGTAACTCTCGTCAAATTACCTACACATTCACTGATGTTTCCCCCTTCTTTCTAGAGAAAGCTAGAGATAATTTGGCTGAATTTTCTGAACTAGAATACAAAGTTCTCGATATTGAAAAAGACCCGAAATTACAAGGGTTTTGCTGTCATTCTTATGACTTGATTATCGCAGCTAATGTCTTACACTCTACTGCCAATTTACAAGAGGAAACCTTGCCTCATATTCAAAGTTTACTACGTCCAGGCGGTCATTTATTACTGTTAGAATTAACTCAGCAATCTTCCTGGATTGATTTAATCTTTGGTGTCACTCAAGGGTGGTGGCGTTTTAGCGATTATCATTTGCGCCCAAATCATCCTATAATTACAGCATCTACTTGGGAATCTATGCTGCTTAAATCGGGTTTTTCTCAGGTGGAATTTGTTTCTCCTGATCAAAAAATAGGTACTGCTTTATTTCAGCAAAGTATTATTCTGGCTCAAAGTTCAGAAATCTCCTCTAACACCGCTAAAAACTGGCTAATTTTTACTGATGTTGAACCCCAGCAAAATACTTTTGCATTAGGGATTCAAGAGCAACTACTGAAAAAGTGTGATTCCTGTCGGATAATTTATCAAGGGGAGAAAAATACACAAATATCATCTTCTGAGTCTTGTTTGAATGCTAATCAACTACAACAATTAGAGGAATGGTTTGCGTCAAATCCATCTCCAGATCGGATTATTTATCTTTTGAATAGTGATGGCAAAGATCAACCAGAATCCATTTTATTGAATCGCTGTAACTATCTTTTAAATCTTCTCAAAGCTATTCAAAAAATCCCTAATCCCCCTCAATTATTCCTTGTTACTCAGGGGGCCCAACCCTTTGAATTAGAACAGCCTTCTTTCGGGTTTCAGTCTCCTCTTTGGGCAATGGGGCGTGTTATTGCCCTAGAAAATCCGCAATTATGGGGAGGTATGCTCGATCTTGATCCCGACGTTGACATTAATCAAAATATTACCGCATTACTATTAGGATTAACTCATGCTCACGATGAGGATCATTTGGTCTTCCGCAAAGGTCAAGGCTATGTTGCTCGTCTGCTTCCTCTGAAGTCTCTAGAGACAAAAACCATTAAGATTCAACCTGAGGCTACCTACCTAATTACGGGAGGAATAGGACATCTAGGCTTAGAATTGGCGGAACATTTAGTCAATTTAGGAGCAAAACATCTCATTTTAACGACACGCCGCTCATTACCAGTCCGCTTCCTGTGGGATTCAGCAGCCGAATTAGCTCAAATATCACAAAAAATCAGAAAATTAGAGGAAAAAGGAGCATCAATCGCAGTCACTTCGGCAGATGTTGGCAATTTTGAGGCTATGCAGGCCATATTTACCCAGATTGAAGAAACCGCTTATCCCCTGCGTGGCATTTTCCATCTTGCCGGAATCTCAGGCCGACAAGCTCAATTAAAAGACTGTACTTTGCAGGATCTCGAAGCAGTTTTTCAGGCAAAAGTTAAGGGTTCTTGGAATTTACATCAACTATCTTTGGGTAGTCAATTAGACTATTTTGTGCTGTTTTCTTCGGCGGGTGCAATTTGGGGGGCAAAAGAACAAGGGTTATATGATACTGTTAGTCATTGGCTGGATGCTTTGGCTCATTTCCGTCATCTTCAAGGGCTGCCTGCAACGACTTTAAATTGGGCATTATTGGCGGGTCATGGTATAGTATCTCAAGACTATGAGGACTGGCTCAAACAGATTGGGATCAGGGAAATTGCTCCAGATATGGCCTTGAGAGTGATGGATGCTATTATGGCTTCTAATCAAACACAGGTTTTAATCGCCGATGTGGATTGGGTTCGTTTCAAAAATATCTATCAATTTAAAGGCGAGAAACCACTCCTAAAAAATTTAGGACTCTCAGAAATTCCCATTAATTCTGTTCAAGAATCAGACTCTGTACTGCATCTTTTAGAGGAGATGCCTTTCGGAGAACGTCGGGAATATTTGTTAGAATATGTTAGCAAACAAGTCAGAATGATTTTAGGGATTAAATCTATGCCAGATACAGAACAGGGATTGATAGAAATGGGGATTGATTCCCTATCCTCTATTGAATTGAAAAATCGTTTAGAGAAAAGATTAGAAGTTCTCTTACCCACTTCTTTAGTCTTTGACTTTCCTAATATTAGACGCTTAGTTGATTATCTGTTTGACCGTATTTTCGGTGAAAAAGTTCAAAAAACAGCCGAGAAGATGATTAACTTCACTGAAGTTCAGCAGGAGATTAGTGAGGATTTAATCTTACAAGAACTTACTGATTTGGAGGCTTTTTTAGGAGATTAAATAATCCTAAGCCTTGAAGTTAGAAAGCTTGAAGTTAAAAAAAATTCAAGGCATTTCCTAAAAGTTACCCTATATTCAAACTATGCAAACTCCATTTTTTCAACAAGAAACCGTAAAAAGCTCTCATCAATTTTTTGACAATCTGAAATTGATTGCCGCTCCTTACTGGTATCCAACTGATCCTAAAGGAAGGACATTTTCAGAGGTAATAAGTTCATGGGGAATGCTGTTTCTCCTCCTGTTAGTAATTGTTGGACTGGTTGCCTCTAATGCAGTTAATAGCTTCGTTAATCGCTATTTAGTTGATGTTATTATTCAAGATAAAAATGCCTCTAAGTTTCTGACAATTTTATTATTTTATGGCTTAGGATTACTTTTAATTACCCTGTTTACTGCATTTTCTAAATTTGTTAAAAAAAGAATTATTCTGGATTGGTATGAATGGCTAAATCAGCAGGTTATTACCCAATATTTGAGTGATCGCGCCTATTATAAAATTAATTTTAGATCCGATGTGGATAATCCGGATCAAAGGATAGCCCAAGAAATAGAACCCATTGCTAGAAATGCTGTTAATTTTGGTTCTGTTTTATTAGAAAAAGTCTTAGAAATGACGACTTTTTTAGTAATTCTTTTTTCGATTTCCCGACTAGCCGCCTTGATTTTAGTGGCTTATACAATTGTCGGCAACCTAATTGCTGTTTATTTAAGTCGAGAATTAGATAAGATTAGTCAAGAAGAATTGGAATCCAAAGCTAATTACACCTACACTTTAACTCATGTTCGTAATCATGCTGAATCTATTGCCTTTTTTCAAGGCGAAAATCAAGAGTTGAAAATCATTCAACGTCGATTTAATAATCTCGTCAGAAATTCTCTCAGTAAGATTGATTGGGAGAAAAATCAAGACATTTTTAGTCGAGGTTATCGCTCAGTTATTCAAATATTTCCCTTTGTTGTCTTCGCTCCAGCCTATATTCGGGGGGAAATTGATTTCGGACAAGTTAATCAGGCTATTATTGCTTGCAGTATGTTTGCTAATGGTTTTTCTGAGTTAATCCTTGAATTTGGTTCTTTGGGCAGATTTTCCAGTTATGTTGAGCGTCTATCTGAATTTTCGTCGGCCTTAGAAGAAATCGGCCAACAAACCAAGGATGCTAGTACCATTAAAACCCTTGAACAAAATCAGATCAAGTTTGAGGATGTTACTTTACAAACACCGGATTATGAAAAGGTAATTGTTCAACATTTATCCCTATCTATCGAACCAGGCGAAGGTTTATTAATTGTCGGACCGAGTGGACGAGGTAAAAGTTCTCTATTAAGAGCTATTGCTGGCTTATGGAATGCAGGAACTGGTTGTTTAAAACGACCTCCCTTAGAACAATTTCTCTTTTTACCTCAACGTCCTTATATTATTTTAGGAACTCTCAGAGAACAGTTACTTTATCCTAAAACAACCCGTGAAATGACCGATGGAGAACTTGAATCGGTTTTACAAAAAGTTAATCTTCAAAATATAGCCACAAAAGTTCATGGCTTTGATGCGGAAGTTCCTTGGGAAAATATATTATCTTTAGGAGAACAACAACGCCTTGCTTTTGCCCGATTGTTAGTAACCCATCCCCGCTATGTAATCTTAGATGAAGCCACAAGTGCTTTAGATTTGAACAACGAACAAACCTTATATCAGCAGTTACAAAAAGCACAGACAACTTTTATTAGCGTAGGACATAGAGAAAGTTTATTTAAGTATCATCAATGGGTGTTAGAACTTTTAGAGGATTCTAGTTGGCGACTTCTTTCCATAGATGATTATCGAGCCTCAAAAGCTCTGTAACTGTTTCATTGCTAAACCTCAATTTAGGAAAAATTACGATGACTACTACTTCACCAAAAACTCTGACTATGGATATTCAAAAACCCAGGGTTCTTTTAATCGGAAAAATGTATGATGAAGCGGGGCAAAAACTTCTTGAAGAATCTACTAATATAGAGATTTTGTCCAACCCTACACCGGAGGAAATTAATGAGGCCATTCAAGAAGTATCTGGCGTATTTGTGCGTTATCCTAATAACTTAGAGGCTTCATCAATCCGATTAGCAAAACACTTAAAAGTAATTAGTACCTCTGGATTTGGCACAGATTCTATTGATATTATGGCAGCAACAGAACAGGGGGTTATCGTTGTTAATAATCCTGGAATGTCAACTACAGCTGTAGCAGAACACACCTTATCTATGATTTTAGCCCTTGCTAAAAAGCTCCCTTTTTTAGATCATTGTGTGAAAAAGGGTAACTATTTAATTCGCAATCAGATGCAACCGATTCAACTCGAAAACAAGACCCTTGGTATTGTAGGTTTAGGAAGAATTGGTACTCTGGTGGCTCACAAATGTAACCTAGCACTGGGGATGAGAGTATTAGCTTATGATCCCTATGTTCCAGCCAGCAAAGCGGAGACAGTAGGAGCAACTTTGCTCAAAGATTTAGATGTTCTTCTGGCTGAATCGGACTTTGTTTCTTTGCATACTGAACTAACAAGTGAAACGCGGGAAATGTTTAATATATCAGTTTTTAAAAAGATGAAACCAACAGCTTTTTTAATTAATACCTCCCGGGGAAAAGTCGTTTGTGAAAAGGATTTAGGGATCGCCCTTAATCAAAAATTGATAGCTGGATGCGCCCTCGATGTCTTTGAACCAGAACCGCCGGCTTTAGATAATCCTTTATATAATTTTGAGAATGTCATTCTCTCACCTCATTTAGCCGGAGTAACCCCTGAAGCGAGTCTAGCGGCTGCTGTTTCGGCGGCGAATCAAATATTACAAGTGCTTCGGGGAGAGAAGCCTCCTTATATGATTAATCCGGAGGTGTGGAATCTTTTTTAAAGCATCTAGAGAATCTCAGGGATTCGGTTAATTAAAAATGGCAATATTTCTGCAAAATCCTTAGGAGGATAATAATTTGGAAAACATCGGCAAAATTCCCCTCAAAGATGAATGGCGTAATCGCTGGGCAACCATCAAACAATTTATCCTTAATCCAGCTCGAGAAATGGCGTTTTTGCAAGATCAGTTTCAAGTTTCTGAACTATATACTAATATAGCGAAACGCGATCCTCATCTTCAGGATCCTAATTTTCCCCAATGGCTTAATTTTGGTTATTGGAAAGAAGAAACAACTTATAACGGAGCTTGTGCCGCTTTAGCGCGTAAATTAGCCGAAGTAGCCGAACTTAAAGCCGGAGATCACCTTTTAGATGTGGGTTTCGGTTTTGCTGAACAGGATTTACTCTGGGTAAGAGAAAACAATGTTAGCTCAATTATTGGTCTAAATACAACTGAGTTACAAGTAGAAATTGCTCAAGAAAGAGTAGCTAAAGCAGGGTTATCGGACAGGATAAAACTTCAAGTCGGCTCGGCTACTCAAATCCCCTTTCCTGAGAATTCTTTTGATAAGTTGACCGCTTTAGAATGTGCTTTTCATTTTGACACTCGTGAGGATTTTTTTGCGGAAGCTTTTCGAGTTTTGCAGCCCGGTGGAAGGTTGGCTGTAGCGGATTGTTTGCCTAGAGTGGGTCGAGAAATTAACTTCTGGCTGCGGGTTAATAGTAAGAAAATGTGTATTCCCTTTCCTAATCAATACGACCGACATATTTATGTAGAAAAACTCAAAAAGCATGGATTTGTTAATATCCAAGCTTTATCTATTAGTGAATATGTTTGGCCGGCAATGGTTCATTATTTTGCCCAGATTAGCCAAGGAATTAGTAAGCATGATTTAGTTATCGATCTCCAGAAAGATAACCCAGGACTCGAAGCTTGGTCAAGAAATCGGGGTTGGTTTATGGCGTTTGATGATTATCTTTTGTTTTCGGCAGAAAAGCCTAAATTAAACTGAGTTCGGTTTAAGCAGATTGATGTAAAACCCAGTCGATAGATAGGGGGGACTTCTTGTTAGCGATTGGCTATTAATCAAGGAGTTGAGAATCTAGAATTGGCCAAGGTTTTCTAACAGTCCCTTCTATAGCGTTATCCCGAACGCAGGTTAAGCTAGAAATCGCTAGTCACCCCCCAGATGTAGGGCTGATTCATTCTCTCTTATGTCATTCTCTCAACTCCTTATCTGGTAACGTTTTTAGTCGATTTCTCGGAAATACATAGCTGAAAATTTGTCAAAACGTCGTGCTCTGTAGGTTGATTCATGAATCAACCTACTATGAGAGCAAAAACCGGTACTCCCCTGCTCCCTAACTTACCTCGTAAGCGATTAAAGGTAGCAAAAAAAAGAAGTAGATTCGGAGAATGAATTAGCCCTAGTATTAAGGAGGGATCGACACCCCCCTTATCAAGGGGGGATTAAGGGGGGATCGACACCAAAATCTATCTTCAATTTAATTATAACCAGCTACTTACAATCAAAAATGGGATAGGTTAAAAATAGATCCCACAGTTCCAATTAAGTCAGAACTACTGACGAATTTGTACCGGCATCACCAAATAGGTCATCTTTAAACCTCCCAAGGGGGTAAAAATAACCGGTTGGGTACTAGCATTTAACTGCATTTGGATATCATTATTAGGTAAAGCCTTCAAACCGTCCATCAAGTATTTAACATTAAAGGCAATATCGCCACTTTCTCCCTGAATTTCCGCCGCCATGGACTCTTTGGCGCTACCTAAATCGGGAGATTCCACCGCTAGGGATAAACGGTCATTTTCGCTATCGAGACTAAACTTAACTAAATTATTCTTTTGGTCCGATAAAACCGCCACTAATTCCAAACAACGGATTAACTGTTTGCGGTCTAAAACCAAAGAGCGATCGAAGGATTTAGGAATTAACTGATTATAAGTAGGATAGGCCCCTTCTAACTTACGACTGGTTAACCTCTGTTCCCCCATTTCAAAGATGACTTGAGAATCATCCACGTGCAGAGTAATAGTCTCGATATTTTGTTTTGTTGCCATCATTCTTTCCAATTCTCGCAGGGCCCGGGCCGGAATAGTGACATTAAAGCCACCAGAGGCACTTTCCACCTCCTCTAGGGGAGTTTGTACCACCGCTAAACGATGACCGTCTGTAGCGGCAAATTCTAGACAATCGACGGTTTTAGTTAAATGTACCCCCGTCAACACCTGTTTAGTTTCATCGCCACTGGCGGCAAACAAAGCACCTTTTAGTCCCTCTGTCAAGGCAACTATAGGTAAATTAACAATTTCTCCATCGGCCACCGTGGGCAATTCTGGAAACTCATCGGCCTTCATGCCGCGAATTTGGAACTGTGCCGAGGCGGTTTTCAGGAAAGCGAGACTATGCTCCTCATCATTCTCGTTTTCTTCCACAGAGATGGTGATTTCCCCCTCTCCCAAACGAGAGACAATATCGTTAAGTAATTTTGCCGGCAGGGTAATCTTGCCCCCTTCCACCACCTCGGCCCGAAAACTGGTGCGAATCCCTAAACTCAAATCAAAAGCAGTCAGGCTAATTTCGCCCTTTTCCTCATCGGCACAAAAAAGAACATTGCCCAACACCGGATGGGTAGGACGACTGGCAACGGCCCGACTAACTAGGGATAAATTGCTGTTGAGTTCGCTTTGACTACTGGTAAATTTCATCGAAAATTTGGGTCTGAAACCCCGTCGTTCTACGACGGCTTTACTGTTAAATATTAGCGCATTTACACGATATATGCTAGAATGCGAGATATGGAAAAAGCCTATTCTTACCGATTTTACCCAACACCAGAACAAGAGTCGCTATTGCGGCGCACATTGGGCTGTGTAAGATTGGTTTACAATAAAGCTCTCCACGAACGAACACAAGCTTGGTATGAAAAGCAAGAAAGAGTAGGATATGTTCAAACTTCTTCAATGCTAACCGATTGGAAAAAACAAGAAGAATTAAACTTTCTCAATGAAGTAAGCTGTGTACCTTTACAACAAGGGTTAAGACATTTACAAACAGCTTTCACTAACTTCTTTGCTGGTCGTACTAAGTATCCTAACTTTAAGAAAAAACATCAAGGAGGAAGTGCCGAATTTACCAAGTCTGCTTTTAAATTTAAAGACAAACAAATCTATTTAGCTAAATGCACAGAACCTTTACCTATTCGATGGTCAAGACAAATCCCAGAAAGCTGTGAACCAAGCACAGTAACAGTCAGATTGCATCCCTCAGGGCGTTGGCATATTTCAATAAGATTTGATGACCCAACAATTAAGCCATTACCAGTAACAGATAAAGCCATCGGAATTGACTTAGGAATTAGTAGCCTTGTGATTACCAGGGATGGCGATAAGGTATCTAATCCCAAGCATTTTAAAAAGCATTATCGGAGACTGCGAAGAGTATCGAAAAATCTTTCTAGAAAACAGAAAGGGTCAAAAAATCGGGAAAAAGCAAGAATCAAAGTAGCAAGGATTCACGCTCAAATCACCGATAGCAGAAAAGACCATTTACACAAGCTAACCACTCAATTAGTTCGTGAAAACCAAACGATTGTGGTTGAAAACTTAGCCGTCAAGAATATGGTCAAAAACCCGAAATTATCTCAGACAATATCTGATGTAAGTTGGGGAGAAATAACCCGACAGTTAGCCTATAAATGCCGTTGGTATGGGAGAAATTACATCGAAATAGATAGATGGTTTCCTAGCTCTAAAAGGTGTAGTAATTGCGGGTATATTGCTGAGAAAATGCCGTTAAATGTTCGAGAATGGGATTGTCCAGACTGTGGGACACACCATGACCGAGATATTAACGCTAGTAAAAACATTTTGGCCGCAGGGCTTGCGGTGTCAGTCTGTAGAGCGACCATAAGACCAGAACAGAGTAAATCTGTTAAGGCAGGTGCGGAACCCTGCAAGGGAAAGAAGCAGAAACCTAAATCGTGAGGTTTGGGAATCGCCGTCCGTTTTACGGCGGCGAGGATGTCAAAGCAGGAATAGTTTTTTTGTACGCTAAGAAATAATAGCAAGAATTCCCCTGTGGAAAATCTGTGGAAAACCGGAGCTTTTTTCGATCGCTCTTTCTGGGCTAAAATCTATCAATAGCAATAACTTCGCCCATTGCTAGGTTTTTCTGGCAATTCTGAAAAGATTGTGGAAAAATTGTCAAAGTGGAAGGAACCACTCCAGACACAGAGGACACAAAGATTGATCGATCATATAGTAAGTTAAACTTATCACACAGAACCCAGAAGAGCGAGACTTGAGCCGACCAGCGCCTTTCTTAGGGAAAAAATTGCGTAAAATGTAGGCTGGTGATCTTTAAAATGGAACAAGCAGCAGGAAATTAACAAAACAAAACTCCGGGCATTCCCCGAAACCGATAGACTCAAATAGACAAGGAGACAGGATTGGTTAGCACATCTTCGTATCAAACAACAAAATCGAAAGAAATCTTTACAGCCGCTCAAAAATTAATGCCGGGGGGTGTAAGTTCCCCCGTGCGGGCCTTTAAATCCGTCGGTGGTCAACCCATCGTTTTTGAAAGCGTCAAAGGGGCCTATATTCGCGACGTGGACGGTAACGAATACATCGACTATGTGGGAACTTGGGGACCGGCTATCTGTGGTCATGCCCATCCCGAAGTGATTGCCGCCCTGCACCAGGCCCTAGACAAAGGGACCAGTTTTGGCGCTCCCTGTGTCCAGGAAAATATTCTCGCTGAAATGGTGA
Source organism: Microcystis sp. LEGE 00066 (assembly GCF_015207925.1). Lineage (NCBI taxonomy): Bacteria > Bacillati > Cyanobacteriota > Cyanophyceae > Chroococcales > Microcystaceae > Microcystis > Microcystis sp. LEGE 00066. The sequence continues at coordinate 58,435 of NZ_JADEVX010000001.1, forward strand.
TTGATGCCGTTCCCAGCATTGAAATGGTGCGTTTTGTCAATTCCGGCACCGAAGCCTGTATGTCCGTCCTGCGCTTAATGCGCGCTTTTACCGGCCGGGATAAAATCATCAAATTCGAGGGCTGTTACCACGGTCACGCCGATATGTTCTTGGTTAAAGCTGGCTCTGGTGTAGCCACCCTGGGCCTACCCGACTCGCCGGGGGTTCCCAAAACCACCACTAACAACACTTTAACCGCCCCCTACAATGACCTGGAAGCGGTAAAAGCCCTCTTTGTCGAAAATCCCGACTCTATCGCCGGGATAATTTTAGAGCCAGTGGTGGGTAATGCCGGCTTTATCGTGCCGGATGCTGGCTTTTTAGAGGGATTGCGGGAATTAACTAAGGAATACGGAGCCTTATTAATGTTTGATGAGGTAATGACCGGATTCCGCATCGCCTACGGTGGCGCTCAGGAAAAATTCGGTATTACCCCCGATTTAACCACCCTGGGCAAAGTTATCGGCGGTGGGCTGCCAGTGGGGGCCTACGGCGGTCGGGCCGATATTATGGCGATGGTGGCTCCGGCCGGCCCGATGTACCAAGCGGGAACCTTATCCGGCAACCCTTTGGCCATGACAGCAGGAATTAAAACCCTCGAGTTACTCCAGCGCCCCGGCACCTACCAATATCTCGATAAAGTGACTAAATCCTTAACTGAAGGGCTGCTGAAAGTGGCTAGAGATGCTGGTCATAGCGTTTCTGGAGGTTATATTAGCGCCATGTTCGGAATGTTTTTCACTGGCAACCCCGTGCATAACTATGAAGATGCCAAAAAGGCCGATGTGGCTAAATTTGGTCGTTTTCACCGGGGAATGTTGGAAAGAGGCGTTTATCTAGCTCCTTCCCAGTTTGAAGCTGGTTTTACTTCTTTAGCTCACACAGAGGCCGATATCGAACGGACTTTGGCCGCCGCTAAGGAGGTTTTAGCAAGTTTATAGTTAATGCCGCTTCGACTGGGAAAATCGATTGATAGGGTCCCAAGTATTGATGAGTTGACATCTCCCCGCTTGCAAAAGACGGGGATTCTTATCGGTGAGATCGAGGGCGGTTTTAATACCAAATTTCTAAATCCATGACAGACATCCACGCTCGAATGCTTGCCAAGCTTGCATTCGTTGTGACGCAAATAAAGAAAAATGGTATAACCCTACTCGATCTCGGTAACAATATATTTTAGAAGGCCTGTCTAGTAGGTTTTCTGACTGCTATTTTTCGATTTTATTGGTGAGAGTTCCCACCACATCAATACCGAGGGTTTGATGGACACTGGCGAGGAATTGATTGACGATTTCGGGATAGACTTTGATCAGGGCAGCCAGGGATTTACCATCACCATTATCAACGATATTAACTCGATCGAGGTGTAATCGTTTAGGAATTTTAATCGCCTCCTCCAGGATAGTTTCTAACTGTTGAATCAAGAAAATTGCTTCTGCTTCGCTGCCGGTGTTTTGCCAGACTTCTGCAAATAATTCGTTAACCAAGGCTTCAGCTTTGGCATTTTCTTCAAAAATTGCCGCTTCTCCTCTAGCGCGGAAAGTTTCAGCTTCCTGCTGCGCTTCTGCGGGTAAAACTTGATCTGCTTGGAGACGTAATCTTTCCAATTCTGCTCTGACCTGTTGCAATTTTTCCTCAACTATAGCACGTTTTTCCTTAGCGGCGGCGATAGTTATTTCTTCTTCCGATTTAGCCTGTTGTTCCAGTTTTGCCTTTAACTTTCTCAACTCGTTTTCTTGCTCTAAAATAATAATTTGATCGCGGGTTTTAGCTACGGTTGCCTGTTCCTCACATTCCGCGACTATTTGTTCAGCTTCATTGAGGGCATTTGATTCAGCAATTTCAGCATCACGCATGACTAAAGCGATTCTTTCCCGTCCGAGGGAGTTAAGATAATCCACGTCATCGGCAACATTTTGAATTTTGAGAGTATCAATTTCTAAACCGAGTTTAAACAGGTCTTGACTGACGTTACTGGTAATACTTTCGGCAAATTTTAGGCGATCTTCGTTCACTTGTTCGGGGGTCATTGTTGCGACTACACCCCGCAAGTTTCCTTCTAAAGTTTCCTTAGCTACGCGAATAATTTCTTCTCGATCTCGATCTAAAAAACGTTCGATCGCATTGCCGACTATTTCAGGTTTAGAACTAACTTTCACGTTAGCAATTGCCACTATATTCAGGGGAATATTGCCCTTAGAATAGGCATTTTTAATCTCAATTCTGATCGGGGTTGTGGTGACATCCATGCGTTTAACAGTTTCTAAAATTGGAATACGAATCGCCCGACCCCCTGATACCACTCGATACCCCACATCCTGTCTATCTTTTGATTTGCGTTTTATCCCACTCAGAATTACCACTTCATTGGGTTTACAAATACACAGAAAAGAATTGATAAACCAAACCGCACCGATCCCCAGAAATATCAATAAAGCGACGGGAACACTATTCAATAATAAATTGCCAGCACTGTTATTGTTATTGTTGTCGTATTGGTTGGGATTAATTTGGATGAGATAGGAATTATTTTGACTATTCATAGTTAGTTACCCTTTGGTTTAGAAGAAATTAGAAATCGCCTCTGATATACTTTTCCGCAATGACTAAAACTTTATTGTCCTGGAAATTGAGAATAAATGCTTGATCACCGACATTAAATTGCTCTTCCCCTTCCGTTATCGCTACTATATCGATCAGACTATCCCCGACATTAACTCGTACTTTCCCCTTGCTATTTTTATCGAAGGGGATTTGAACAACTCCGATTAAACCGATGAGAGAGTGATGATCGACGATACTATTTACCTGTTGGTTGTAGCGTCTTAACTTGACTAAAATTAGGAGTAGAATAGCCAAACCAATACCTACCCCTAAGGAAATTAAAACGATTGTGAGCAGTTGAGCATTCATAAGTTTAGTTATTTACCGTTATAGTTGCCCCCAATCTAATTACCGTTAACTAATTCGAGACTTCGGCCATTTCAATCACGCGATCAGCATTATCTTTGACCAAAAAATTTAAAGGTTTATTGCGACGAACTTTATACTTTAAGCGTCGTGATTCCACCCGCATCAGAATTTGTTCTAAACAATCGTGATCAAAGCAAACATGACGATGACGATCCTTATAACCTGCGGTTGCTCCACCAACGATATGCAGTTGGGTATTTTTCTTTAACTGATACCATAAACCCTGGGGTTGATCTCCCAAAGAAGGGTTGGCAGTAGTCACAGCCGGATTACTAGACATATAAAATGGGTCAATCATATTATTGCCCATCGTCTGCTCATAATTGTAATAGTAATGGAGGGGGACATCGGCCGTGGGTAAATTTAAAAGTCCTTCATAAAATTGTCGGGCTGTCTCCAAATCTGTCACCATGATTGTATGAACTTTTGGGGCGCTAGTTAGAAACATCCACATGGCTAAAGCATAAGCGGCCAGAAGCATAACCATAATCCCCTGGGTGGACAGGAGAGTATCAAGGGGTAGGAAAGCGCCGAAGAAAAGATGATTTATCAACACTGATGTGATCCTATTGCCTAAGAATTTCTATCATTCCCTAATTATAATCACGACGCTGAAACTTAAGTGAACAGGGTGGGCAGTAACCAAGTTCCGTACATTTGTATTAAAATGCTCGCCCTGGGATGAATAAATGATCAGATGATGACATTGGGGGGGGGAAATATGAGGAATTAGCGGAGATGAAAGCGTATATTGGAAATAGAGCCATCCCTAGAAAAGTGAGCTACTGTTATGAATTCTTTTGCGCTTCCCGTCTTTCTGCAATCAGGTTTAACCCTACTGGCATTTTTAGTGCTGATTATCCTGATGGCTTAAATCTTAATCCGTCTGTGACTTCGATCGAGCAGGGGACGATCGATAGCTCAGACTAAATCTTGATAGACAGTTAACAGCTGTTCAGCGATCGCTGACCAACTATATTGATTTAAGACTAAATCCCTGGCATTTTTCCCCCTTTGTTGGCGAATTTCAGGATTAGTGATAGCCGTTGCCAAAGTATTAGTTAAATCCTCAAGCTGACAAGCTGTCACCCATCCCGCAGCCGCTGCCGTCACCGCAGGATGCAGATCCACCCGGTCCGAGATCACCACAGGAATTCCGGCAGCCATAGCTTCTGCAACCGCGATGCCAAAATTTTCATAGTAGGAAGGTAAAACAAATAAATCGGCCCTAGCGAGGAGTCTATTTTTGACTTCTCCGGTGACAAATCCAGTAATCGTTGTATCTTTGCCCAATATTGACCGCTCGATCTGATTTTTAATCTGATTTTCGTACTCCCGGTCCTGGGGATTGCTTCCTGCTAAGACAAAATGAAAATCTAGACCATTTTCTAACAACCTTTCTAAACTGGGCAGCAATAAATCTAGACCTTTTTTCGGATCAAGACGGGACATATAGAGAATGATCGGTTTATTTTCGGGAAGCTCAAAACCCTTTACTGGTAAAGCTTGTGGGTTAAAAAAATCTACCCCTAGGGGGATGACAATATCCTTAGTTTTTATATTAAATCTTTCGGCAGTTTGACACTCCTGCTGACTGGTAAAATGAATTGCCGCCGCCGCCGCTAAATTGGGTTTTTCCAGAAAATTGGCATATATTTGTTTAAGTTGCCGTTTTTTTTGCAAATCTGCCGGATCGAGGGTGCCTAGGGGACGGAGAATATAGGGCAGTTGATGATAACGAGCGATCAAAGCTGATATACTGCTCACCGGCGAGAATAAAGCATGAATATGGGCGATATCGTAATCTTTTGCCCTATTAGCCAACCAAGTAAACAGATCAAGGGAAAATTTATAGCGCCGAAAGGGAGAACAGGGAAAATAATAGATTTGATAGCCATTTTGACTAACAGGGACCCCCAAAGGCACATCTAGGGGTGCTTGTCCCGTGTCACCATTGGAATCGGTGGTGATAATAGTCACATCTTGGCCCAGTTGGGCCAAGGCTGCTGACAAACCGAGTACCATTTGACTGGGACCACCGTAAACAAGGGAAATCGAAGGAACAATCTGAAGAATTTTCATCTCTTTGGTGCAAAGGTCAAGACTTGTTAAAATCGATCAAGCCGTTCGCTCAAATTTACCACTTCTGTGGCTCTCATTTATGGTAATCGACTTTCTGCCCTTCACTATCAATATTTCTCCGGCTTTTATTGCCGGTAGCTGTCTCTGGTCTTTAGCATTATATTTGGGGTTAGCTGGGGTACGAAATTGGTTTATAGAAATTTTCTATCGCTGGTTTAATTTTGCCGAGCGTTTCCTCTATACTTCCCTAGAGGAGTTTGAAAAAACTCGCGTCGCCAGGGAATCCCAAAATGCTTTTTATGCCTCTATCTTTAGTATTATTCCCTTTCTCATTCTCGGCGGTTTCTCCGATTGGTTAATTGAGATCAGTTTAGGAAAAAGTTGGCCGATTAGTGTCGGTATTCTCGCTTGTGTTGCCTCCGGTGTCTATGAATTAGGAAGACAGGATGGCAGCGGCAATCAGTAAATTAAGCTGTTAACCATCTCAATTATTACTTAGGACTGCACGGGAGTGGCAAGTTAGTAGATTTTAACCCTTGACTAGCGCTCAATCTTTTCCTTCCAGACGATTTTTATGTTTATTAAGAGTCTTTTGTAGTAAATTCAAAACCTCATTGGCAATCTCAATAACTTCATGGGTTCCAAAACCGGCCTGAGTTAATTCTTTAAAAAAAGCCTTAGCAACAATTTTGGCTAATTTCGGGGGATAAGGATGGACAGCGATCGAATGTTCGGACTGAATTTCTGCTATTTCTCTAGTCACTGCCATAGCCACAAAACGAGATTTTAACATCCCTTGCAAATGAAAAATTTGCAGGGATTGGGCTGCCTGTTGAGCGAATAACTGCAAGATTTCTAAATCTAATGGTTCAAAATGTTTTTTGTCTAGGGGAAAACTGAGATTAATTACTCCAATTATCTGCTGATTGAGGATAATCGGTGCGGCTATAAAACTATTATTATTTGATTTTTTGGGATAAGGGGCTGCACTGGCAAATGATGATCGAGTTATATCCTTAATTAGTAAAGGTTTCCCTGTGGCCGCTACATTGTCGGCAATAGCTTGATCAAGTTTAATTATTTCTTGATCAGCTAAAGGTGATAGCTCATCATAATGGGCAAAAACTTCTAGATAATCGGTAATTTCCCCTTTTAATTCCTGTGGAGAGCTTAACAGGATTAAACAGCGCCGCGCTCGCAATTGATGAGCGCTCATACTAGCTATTTTCCGAAAAATATCTTCGAGATTTTCCTCAACATTCAAGACAAGAGCCAGAGCCGTTATTTTGGGGTTAAAATTATCCATGTATTCAATCACTTATTCAGTCCGAGTTTAGGCTTTTAGGGTAAGGGTGACATTCCCCATCTCCCTGTTTATCTGAGTCTATAGCGTGCCATAGCATCTGATCGAGGGGCTTTTTACTCGCTAACTGATCTATTGTAGATGTAGCCAAAACTTCTGTCTGTCTCTTGTTTTTTGTCTTCCCTCTAGCTACTCTGAGATCTAGTGGGTCAGACCAGTTTAACCTGACTGGAGTCAAAGATGGTGCGTTTTCTCTGGGCAATTTTGGCCGGTGTGGGGATGGGGTTAACAGTAGCGCCGGTTTCTTGGTGGTTACTCGCTTGGATTTCTCTCGTCCCCCTGTGGATGGTTGTGAGATTAGCGGAAAAATCCCTAAAAAAACAGCTTTTATACGGTTTTGGCTGGGGTTTTGCCTACCATGGCCTCGCTTTATTCTGGATCACGGGAATTCACCCGATGACGTGGATGGGTGTCCCCTGGTTAGCGAGTTTGTCAATTGCTCTGTTTTGTTGGTTGTTTATCACTTTTTGGGGAACGGCGATCGTGCTAACTTGGACGTTAGTTATGTTTTATGTCAACAAAAGTGTTAATCAGTCATCTTTTCGCGATGCTCTCCTACGGGTTTTCATCGGCACTGCCCTCTGGTGTGGGTTAGAATTTCTCTGGAGTCAATCCCCTCTCTGGTGGACTACCCTTGCTTATAGTCAAAGTCCCCATAATTTATTGATTCTGCAATTGGGCAAATTATCGGGTTTTACGACGGTAACGGCGGCAATTGTGGCAGTTAACGGTTTAATTGCCGAAAGCTTGCTCCTAATCCGTCAATCGCGGCAAAATCTCGCTTTTCTCTCTTTACCCCTCCTCATTTGTTTTAGCCTCCATCTCTGGGGATGGAACACCTACCATAAACCGATCGAAAAGTCAAGGGATTTAGGGATAAAAATTGGCGTAATTCAGGGCAATATTCCCAACACAATTAAACTTTCACCCCTGGGATTTCAAAAGGCGATCGAAGGTTACACCTCTGGTTATCAAATTCTCGCCGCTCAAGGAGTAGATGCCGTCTTAACTCCTGAAACCGCTTTACCCTATTATTGGGAGAACTTAGTCAATAATAGCTCGATTTATTCGGCAATTTTAGCCAAAAAAACGCCGATCTGGTTGGGTGCATTTGGCAAGGTGGACAAGGGTTATAACAATAGTCTCTTGACCATTGATGGCGAGGGACGGGTGATTAGTCGGTATGATAAAGTAATTCTCGTGCCTTTAGGCGAATACGTTCCTTTTCAGGAAATTTTGGGCGGAATTGTTGATCGCCTTTCTCCCTTGCAAGCGCACTTAATCCCGGGAGATCCCGATCAAATTATTAACAGTCCTTTCGGTAAAATAATTGTGGGCATTTGTTACGAATCGGCTTTTTCCGAACATTTTCGCCGTCAAACTGCTAGGGGAGGCGAATTTATCATTACTGCTTCTAATAACGCCCATTATAGCCACGCCATGCCCGCTCAACACCACGCTCAGGATACCATGCGAGCGATCGAAACCGATCGATGGATGGCCCGGGCCACCAATACAGGTTATTCTGCTTTTGTCGATCCCCACGGTAATCACCTTTGGCTATCGGATTTGGATAAATATCAAATTCATAGCGAAACAATTTATCGACGGGATACGAGGACTTTATATGTGCGCTGGGGAGATTGGTTAACTAAAGTTTTAATTATTACTGCCGGACTAGCTTGGCTCTGGAGAGCTTGGGATTAAGGTGAAAGTGCTATACTTTTTCGTGAATAAACTGTATAAATAACCTAAGTTTTTGCTGCAATGAAAGAGCAATTTGTCAAGTGGTTGAATAGAATCTTAATATTTGATGTGTTTTTAGTGATAGCGGGTTTTCTCTGGTTTGCCGTGGCTGTTATCGGTGAATCCACAGGAATTCCCCTAGGATTTAAACTTTTTCAGCGTCTTTGGCTGCCCCTATTCAATCCTGCTATTAGTATTTTAATTGCGGGGGCGATTTTAAGCTGGGCAATTAATAAAATACAAGAACGCTTGTCCCCTAAATAGGGTTTGCTTAATTCAGTTATCAGTTATCAGTTATCAGTTATCAGTTATCAGTTATCAGTTATCAGTTATCAGTTATCAGTTATCAGTTATCAGTTCACTGTTTACTGAAAAAACTCCCCTACTTCCCCGCTCTCCTATAGTTTTTGGCTCTTCGTTACTTGGTATGGTTCGATAGGGGGGCATAAATTGACTAAATCCTTACCTGGCAAGAGACTTAATTGATGAGTTCGCTTTAGATGAAAAACAATTGACAAAAATCGCCAAATGCCTTTCTACATAAGGGTTACATCCCCTATAACCCCAGTCCATTGCATAACACAAACCGAAGAGCCTAGTTTTTAAAGTCGTCTTTGCCAAGCAACAACTAATTTAATTTCCTCATAACTATAATTATCTCCCAGATTTTCTTTGAGAGTTTTCAGGGATTGAACGCCAACTTTTTTAATCGCTAAACAAATATATTCCTGTTTATTCTTAGGAACTAACTGATTAATATCAATTTCGTAACCAGCTTCCAGCAATTTAGCTAAATGTTCATAGATGGTTGAGACTTTTAAGCTTCTTTTGCGAGCGATTTCTTCCGCATTCAAACCATCTTGATAGTATTGGAGAGTGAGGAATTGAGTAGAGGGAAGACTATCCTGACAAAAATCATTAATTGCCGCTATAAATATATCCCCATACTGTTGAACTTTGCTTTGTACTACTCCAGAAATTTGACGAAACTGCTCTAAACTCCGGGGTTTTGATTGGGCCATCAAACGCAGACTAGAATCATGGAAAATAACGTAGGGAGGAACCCCTTGACTATCAGCAATTTTTTTCCGCAGTTGTCGCAAGCGATCGAATAATAAATCACTTTCCATCGTATTGGGATTGTCGTCTCCCAAGATTGGACCGTTAGCTTTTTGGGGGACGGCAATAAACACGGAACGCTGTTTCCGCATCACTTCCCAACTATGTTGATTAAGTTTCAAGATTCTAAAATTGTCTTCTGTTTCTATCAGTAGATTTTGCTGGACAAGGGAACGACTTAAACGTTTCCACTCCCCGAGAGTTTTATCCTTACCGATGCCATAAGTGGATAATAAATGATGTTGATATTGGGTGATTCTTTCACCTTTTCCTCCCCTAAGTACGTTGATTATGTGCATCATACCGAATTTTTGTCCCGTCCGCGCCACACAGGATAAAAATTTTTGTGCTTCGATTGTCCAATCCTCAGAATTGTTCCCATTCCGACAGTTATCACAGTTACCACAGTTACCCGCAAAACTTTCTCCAAAGTAGCCTAGTACACTTGATCTTCTACATTCAGTCCCTTCAGCATAATCTAACACCTGTCGCAATTGTTGACGAGCTTTCTGTTGTTCATTTTGCTCAGTTTTTTGGTTAATAAAATACTCAATTTTTCTGGCATCGGCAAAGCTAAAAAAGAGGGTACATTTAGCCGGTTCGCCGTCCCTACCCGCACGGCCCGATTCTTGATAATATCCCTCTAAATTGCGGGGTAAATCATAATGAACGACAAAGCGCACATCCGGTTTATTAATCCCCATACCAAAGGCAATTGTCGCCACCATAATCTGCACATCATCCCGAATAAAACGGGTTTGATTTTCGCTTCTTTCCTGATCGTTCATACCAGCATGATAAGGTAGGGCATTAATACCATCTTTTTGTAACTGTTCGGCAACTTGATCGACGGTTTTGCGGCTGATACAATAAACAATGCCAGACCCTTTTTGTCCTTTAATATATTGATACAATTGCTGATAAGATTTACTGGTTTTAGCTCGAACTTCATAATAAAGATTAGGACGATTAAAACTAGCAATATGAATGGAAGCATCTCGCAATCCTAATTGTTGAATAATATCTTCCCTAACCTGTTGGGTAGCGGTGGCAGTTAAAGCCAGAATTGGCACGGAGGGAAAGCGTTGACGGACTTGTTTAATTTGTCGATATTCAGGGCGAAAATCATGACCCCAATCGGAGACACAGTGAGCTTCATCCACCGCTAAACAGGCTAAACCGAGGTAATTATCAATAACAGCTAAAAAATCTAAAAAACTAGGCGATAATAATCTTTCTGGGGCGACATATAACAGTTTAATTTTTCCTTGCAGGATTGAAGATTCTCTGTCTCTGACTTGTTTCGCGTTTAAAGTGCTATTGAGAAATGTTGCCCCGATGCCATTATCAGCTAAAGCAGTTACTTGATCCTGCATTAAAGCAATTAGAGGAGAAACCACCACCGTCACCCCTTTTTTGATTAAAGCAGGTAGCTGAAAACAGAGAGATTTACCGCCTCCAGTGGGCATAATTACTAATAAATCCTGATTATTTAAAGCAGCCTCAATTATTTGGCGTTGATTCGGTCGAAATTGATCGTAGCCAAAGTGATATTTTAAGACTTTTTCTAAAGAGTCAATTGCAGCCATTGAGCAAGGGGAAAAATATTTTTATAGTAGTTATTTTAGGGTTAGGGATTTAAGTAATCAGTGATCGTTAATCAGTAAAAAGAAAGCTGATAGCCAAAACAACTGACCTTAAGATTGTCTCACCTGATCGGGAACACCAACAAAGGAGAGATTGGCTAATTTTTTCAGATTTTGACAGCGCAATAACTCGTTAAAATTGAGACTCGATCGCCCTTCAATTTCAGCTATAGTTTCAATAGCCGATAATAAACTTTTAGCGGCCTCGGTTTCCGTGTAACCGCGTCTAACGGCCACTTTTATGGCTGCTTCATCCGCGTCTAATTCCCGTTGGGGGCTGCGTTTTTCCCGCCAAATCCGGTTAATTGCCAGGGCAGTTAAACCCCCCGCTACTGCCATACCGACGGCATCGGTTTGCAGGGTTTCCACGGTTAAACCGATCATACCAGCCAGAGCAATTACTCGATCGAGATCGGGTTTAAACCATTTTACTGCCGTTAAAACACAGACAGCCCTTAACAAGACTAAATCCCGTTGGGATCTTGATAATTGCCGCCAGAGGTCAAAATTAATTGGAATCGGTCTGACTCCTCTTTGCCAGGGTAGGGGAAAATTAGTTTCGATTACCTTGCTGCTTTCGGGTTTGCTGACAATGCGCGTCATCATCCGTCCCGAAGCAGGCATGAGGTCTAGTAAATGACTAATCTCGTTGTCTTGGTTCATCGATCGCCGGTCAATAGTCTTCGATCATTGAGTATAATCGCTTTCTGAGTTAATATCTCTTTTCCGACAATTTTCTCAACAAAACCGCGTGAGTACCTACCGTTCGGCTTTGAGGGATTCGATGCCCCGAAAATCGCCAATAAATTCCTGCATCTTCCTCAAAATCCTCATGTTTTGATTATTATTGAGGGGATGAAACCAGTCCTGACCGGATCTTGCCAACTCCAGGTAAAACCCGAACCGGTGGGCGCTATCGAGGCGACACTGAAGGCGTTTGCGGAAGCTTGGGAGTAGGTTAACGGGACGGTGAAGCCGAACCTGATGAACGAACTGGCGATACAGTCGCTACTTTCTACGTTCTGAAAATTAGTTAATTGACCAGATGAAAATAATCGGTAAAACCCCATACCTTCAGCAAACCCTAATTAAAGAAATAGTTAAATCCTGATAAAAATCCTCTTGTTTTAACTCCACTTTTGATTGAGAAGCGAGTAAAAGTAAAGCCCAAAAAATCGCCACCTTTTCCTGTGTTGCCGAGTGACTAGAGGGTTTTTCCCCTTGCCATAAATCTAATAAATACTCAAACTCTATCTCATTTTTCTCTAATTGAAAAAACTTTCTCTGCAAAAAAAAGTCCAGTTCCGCTGCCAACTCCGTCAGGTTTTCTTGGTGGGCCAATTCCGTGATAATTTGTACCGCTTCCCGTCGGGATTGTGGCCGGGGTTTCGGGACAACTACAGGCAGTTTTGGTAAAGCTTCAATCTCTAGGGCAATCTGTTGTAATTGAGTGATTAACTCCTGCAAAGTTACCCGTCTTTTTCGCGGTGGTGGGGCAGCAGTACGACGGCGAATATGATTTTCTAGATAACGGGGTAAAGTTCTTAATTCCCGTTCTAACTCGCTAATTTCCTCATCAATCAGACTTTCTTCTTGCTGTTCCAAAGACAATCTTTCTAGGGTATCAGCCTTAAATAAAACTAACATAGAAGCCCATAAAAAAGCCTGTCCCGATTGGGGTAAATTAGCCTGGGCCATGGCTAAATCTAGATCATTTAATAACCCCAATTCCGCCAAAAAGCGATCGATCACATCAATAACCTGCACATCCCAGGGGTCAATTTCTCCCTGTTCCGCCATTTCTAACAGAGATTCGATCGCGTCACTAGCTGAGGTGATAGTCATGATTCTAGAATCTTGTAGGATCTCAAAGGATAGAATTTAGCAAGCAAAACCATGGACATATCGATCGCTGACCTGCGTTTGGACTACAATCTTGAAGAATTGCTAGAGTCCGAAACATCTGCCGATCCTTTCATTGTATTTAAACAATGGCTAGAACGGGCAGTATCTTCGGGAAGATTAGAACCCAACGCTATGACTTTAGCCACTATTTCCCCGGAGGGCAAACCCCGGGCCCGCATGGTACTGTTAAAAGACTTCGATCCTCGCGGTTTTGTTCTCTTTACCAACTACCAAAGCGCCAAAGGACAGGAATTAATCGCTAATCCCAATGCGGCCCTAGTGTTTTGGTGGGGAGAATTGCAACGGCAAATTAGGATCGAGGGAACTGTAGAAAAAATCAGCGAGGAGGAATCGGATAATTACTTTTTTGTCCGTCCCTGGGAATCTCGTTTAGGGGCCTGGGCCTCCAATCAAAGTGAAGTGATTTCCGGGCGAGATATACTCGAAAAACGCCTGGCAGAACTAAAAGAAGAATATGCGGGTCGTGAAGTTCCCCGTCCTCCTCATTGGGGCGGATTTCGCCTAATTCCTAGTTTAATCGAGTTCTGGCAAGGTCGCCCCAGTCGTCTCCACGATCGTCTCTGTTATTATCGTCAAGAAGATGGTAGTTGGCAAAGGCAACGTTTAGCTCCTTAGTTTTATTTTGACACCTTGTATTAGCAAAATAGCTCGATGCTAATTCAATTTGTCATTTTAGTCTTGAGATAATATTAGGTCGATGTCTTTTCCCAACCCGCGCTTACCTTAGCGATTGGGTTGGGCTATTATATCAATTGGATAAAGGCAATCTCTCTGCCCTAAAGTTTCAGAAAAACGATAGAATTGAAAGGGTTTTTGTTTGCATCCTTCAAAAATAACTAGAGAATTATGGACATCAATAAAGTTGGACTTCGAGAAACCTTAGAAGCATTGCGGGTTGAACTGAGTAAATCTATTTTAGCCTCTGAGGGTGAGCAGATTCGCTTTGAAGTGGGTAACATTGAATTAGAGGTTCAATTTGTGGTTGAGCAGTCGAAAGAAGGCAAAGGTGGGCTGAAATTTTGGGTAGTAGAAATGGGTGGGGGTGTCACCAATAAAGATACGATAACCCATAGAATTAAAATTCCTTTAAGCTTTTGCCAATAGTGGATAAGAGATATACAATAAAAGAGGTGATCACCCCAAAAGAATCTTTTCTAAAGAGGTAATCAATTAATGAGCGATAACAAAAATAATGTTGGTGGTGTTGTGGCTATTCTGACTGCGGCTGCACCATTTATTGTTGCGGTGACTGGACTAATATCTGTACTTAAGCCATCACCTGTTCCTTCTCCCAAAGCAGAACCCCAGAAAACAAACGTTTCTCCTCGTCAAGTTCACTCGGAGTCTCCAGCGTCAAAAGTTACATTTTCTTGTGGAGAAAGTGAATACAATGGGAAAAGTTTTCCTGCAACAATTGCAACGGGTGATGAATCGATTCCAATTATTCTTTGGAAGCTAGATAATAATTATTTTGGTGATAATTGGCCACCGCTAAAAAGGTGTGAGGAAGTTTCTCGGCGATTCCAAAGAATTTATGATCGTGATGGCTTAAAACGTTTAGTTGCCACATTAGAAACGTGGGTTCCCAATAAGGAAGTGCCTGTAATCTGTGCTGTTAAATCAGAAAATTCAGTTTGCCATGAGAAGGATTTATTAATTACTTTAGAATCGAAAGATAACCCTGATGATGTTCTAAAAGAGCTATTAAATCGCCACAAATTACCTAGTCAAGAGCCTCCTGTTTTAAGGGGAGAAAAACCACCTAAGACTTTTGCGGAAGGAAAACGAGTTTTTTATGATATTTCTTCAATTATTCCTTCACCAAAATCTAAAAAGAATACCGAAAAAAGTTCGGAAAAACCTGCTTGGTAAGAATAATTCTGAATTTTATTACTCATTCAAATATATTTGAAAATTTTCTGTGGCAAATTATGAAACTCCATAAATTGACAAGCCTTGTCTTTGTTTCTATTTGTATCGCTATATCATTGCCATTTGGATGTTCTTTGACGTTGGCACAGACGACAAAGGAAATGCAAGACATTATAAAAAAGCCATTACCTATGTTCGCAGAAGGTACGGGTCAATTTCAAACGATAGATACCAATAATCCTGAGACTATTAAGCTTATTGAAGAAGGAATTAAACGCGCAGAGTATAAATTATCTGTATATGAAAAAACTTCAGATTTAGGGTTAACAGAAAATATGCTTTACTGGCTATGTGACTTTAATATCAGATTGTCAGACCTTGTTACTAGACACAAAGAGATTGTAAAGTATTGTTCTAAGTATTTTAGACTATTTAGAGTTGGTAATAACGCATTAAATGAGAGCATATATTATTCAGATAAAGAAATAGTATTGATCAAATCATTAGACAAAATAGGAAAAAAGAAAGAGTCAATTTCACTTATCAAGAAACTTATTACAGGGTATAAAAATGGTATCAATATTCAATTAAATTCACTGAATAAAACTGGGTACTATTCTGGAGGCATCCGTAGTTTAGATATAGGTGGTTTGGTAATGGTCATTAATGATCTTAATTTAATGTTAGCTAACAATACTCATTCCCTCAAAGATTACAAGTATGCCTTAAATGATTTTAAGGATATGAATAGTAAATATAAAAAATATCTTTCACAAAATTTTTATAGATATATTTATTTTCCTACTTCTTCACTTTCCGCACAAGAAGGAACAATATTAACTGGATTGGGTGACTTTAAGAACGCAGAAAAGAAATTTGATCAATCATTTGAAAATCTTCCTTTTGAGTCTTTATCTCGTCTTAAGGATTATGAAAATGTTTTAATCAAGCAAAAGAAATATGAAAAAGCACTAGAAATATCTGATTTGGGGCGTTCTCTCAATCTACTCCGTAATTGGGGTGATTCCGCTCTTTCAGAAGAACAAAGACAAGAACAGTTAAAAAATGAACCCAGAATGACTATTGATGACTTTAAAAAGATAGCAAAAGTCAAAAATACAACCATTGTCGAATACTCATTACATGAAGATGATAAACTTTTAATCTGGGTAGTTACTCCTGATAGCAATGTTTATTTTCGCCAGGTAAATTTATCTAACAAGACAGCGAAAATAGCATTTAACCAAGATAACCTATCGTCAGTTTTATCTATCGAGCGGAATTTTCTCAATTTATTCATTTTTAATTTTATAGTTACAATATTGGTTTTGCTGATTTTTGCCAAATCTCAAAATAAAAAATTAGCGATTCTTTTTTGGGGAGTAATTTTAGTTTTAAATACTGTCGGGTGTCAGAACCAAAAACAATCACAATTTGCTCAATCTCAAATTGACAACATTCCCTCTCTAAAAGATTTAATTCAAGTTAATTATGGACTAATTAATCAAGAAAATGGAAGAACAGATATACCCCAAATTATTACTTCTTTGTCAAATAAATATTGTCAAAAATCTATTGAATGTTTACAAAAATTAAATCAAGTATTGATTGAACCAATAGCAGATATATTGCCAACAAATCCTGATGATCATGTGGTATTTATTCCAGATAGTCAATTATTGAAAGTTCCCTTTGCTGCGTTAAGAGATACTCAAGGGAAATACTTGATCGAAAAACATACTATCTATTACGCGCCTTCAATCAAAATTTTAAAAATGCTTCATAATGAGGCTTATGTAAAAGCATCAATATCGGCAATAACTGAAAAGTATAGAAAGTATAGTCAGAAAGCTCCTCTTATCGTAGGCAATCCTATCATGCCGACCATTAAATTACCTGCTATTGATGAAAGTCGTCAAGAATATGGTGAAATTCGTAATATTAAACCTCAAAAACTTGGGCAGTTAAAAGGAACAGAAAATGAAGCTAGGGAAATTGCCAAGATTTATCAAACAGAACCGTTAATTGGAAAAGATGCGACAGGAGAAGTTGTCCTTAAAAAAATGCAGAATGCCGACATTATTCATCTTGCCACTCATGGATTTTATACTTCTATGGGGAATTCGGTATTAGCCTTAACTCCTTCCCGTCCTTCCTGTGTAGGAGATGGCCCTATGGATTGCGACTTCTATAATTTAGAAGATGGGTTTTTGGATTCCTCTTCCATTTTTAATCCTAAAACTACTTTCAAGGCACAATTGGTCGTTTTAAGTGCTTGTGAAACAGGTTTAGCTGGATTGGGTGATTATCGTAGTTCTAGTTTCATTAATGAATTTATGAGAAAAGGAGTGCCTAGTATTGTAGTCTCTTTGTGGAAAATTCCTGACTCACCATCTGACGAGTTAATGATCAATTTTCATAAAAATCTTCAGAATGATCCAGACAAAGCCAAAGCATTACGGCAAGCAATGTTAAACACCATGAAAAAA
This sequence comes from Microcystis sp. LEGE 00066, assembly GCF_015207925.1. Classification (NCBI taxonomy): domain Bacteria; kingdom Bacillati; phylum Cyanobacteriota; class Cyanophyceae; order Chroococcales; family Microcystaceae; genus Microcystis; species Microcystis sp. LEGE 00066. The sequence continues at coordinate 75,690 of NZ_JADEVX010000001.1, forward strand.
CATGAAAATCCCGGCTTATGGTCTGCTTTCGTTTTATTTGGAGAAGCAGAAAAACCAACTAATGCTTTAGATTAATCACTTTAGTCCCTTTAATCCTTCATTTTGGGGGAGAGGTCGCATTAAGAGAAGTGTATCAAAGTATTAAGGATGTTAGTCGGTGGTGGAAATAATTACCCTTATGATGTATAATCATAGACCGTAGCGGATAAGGTATTCAACCGCTCTAAAAACCTAGCTATCTAATCGATAGGCGCACCTTGAAAACTAGAGTTATAGGGTTCCATAAAGGATTGCTTTTATGGGTAAAAGCTCTAAGCATCAAGTACCAGAGAAACCAATTATTTTAGAGGTTTTGAACTGTATCGTAGGGCATACGAGAACAGGCTTCTGTAAGGTCGCGAAAGTCTGAGGAGAGACTCGCCTCTGGGTTAGATACCGCAAGGGGTCTGATTTAAGCGAACTCGTTGAGCCAGAAATTCTAATCAGCGATGATAGAAGAATCCACGTCCGTTCACGGCGCGGAGTATGTCAACGGAAGTGTTACCCGAAACCCTTAGAAATTGCCAGAACGATTGGGTCTGAATACCCGCGTGCAGACGTATTAAAAGCATTAACAGCCACATTAACCCCTGCTAATGTTGACTTATCTTTCTGGGAAAATACCCTTCATGCTTTGGGTACTCTCACTCGTCGTAAGTTCCTCGAAACTATTCCCAACTTAGTCCCTTTAATCCTTCATTTTGGGGGGGAGGTTGCTTTAAGAGAAGTGTATCAAGGGATTAGAGAAGTCAGTCGCTGGTGGAAGTGATTGCCCTGTCAATAATTGCTATAATAGCTAAAATGGTCATAATGGCTAGTTTCTATAAAGGTTAGTTATGAAAACATTAGGAGCCTCAGAAGCAAAAAATCGCTTTGGCGAACTGTTAGACTTGGCTCGAAGAGAACCAGTAAAGATAGCAAAAAAGGGACGTAATGTTGCAGTCGTGCTGTCAATCGAGGAATTTGAGAGATTTTCCGAGTTAGAAAATCAACTTTTGGCTTTACAGGCAGAAAAAGCTCATCAAGAAGGTTTTATCGGAACAACAGAAAGTGAGGCTTTACTGTCAGAAATTTTAAATGCTTAAGATTAACCTATCTCGACAGGCAACTAAACGCTTAAAAAAACTGCCAGATAAACACGCCAAACAAGTAGCCACAAAAATAACCGAACTGAGAACAAATCCCTATCCCCAAGATTCTCTAAAGTTAAAAGGATACTCTTATCATAGAGCCGATATTGGTGAATATCGAATCGTTTATCGTGTTGAGGAGCAAACACTAGAAATCTTGCTGATTGACAAACGAAACGATGATGAAATTTATAAACAACTAAAGAGAACAATATAGAGAATATTAATTATCAACCATCAATTAATTAGCGATATTATTCCTGCTAAAATCAAGAAAAACAAATTATTTTTAAACACTCATGAGCATTAATGTAACATTTCCCGAAGAACTTCTCATTGCCGCCAGAGAAGAAAAAGAAACATTCTCTCGTAAAGTCATAATTTATACATTAGGGCATCTTTATCAAGAAGGAAAAATTTCAGCAGGAATCGGCGCACAAGTATTAGGATGCGATAAATATACATTTTATACACTTCTCTCTGAGTATGGTTTTTCCATTATTGATTACACAGCAGAAGAATGGGAATCAGAAATACAAACCAGCCGTAAATTAGCCCAAAAAATCAAAGAGAATGAAGATAATTGTTAATTCTATTCCCAACTTAGCGCCTTTAATCCTTCATTTTGGTGGAGTGGTCGCCTGAAGAGAAGTGTATCAAAGTATTAGGGATGTTAGTCGCTGGTGGCGGTGATTCTCCTCTCACTAATTAGCATCCGTCTTATCCAATTGAATCAGTGATCGCTTTTGCTCTGATATTGTGAGGGATGATTGCTTGTATTTAGCGGTAAATATCCTTTCGATGCCCAATATCAAGAACAATCACCTTCTTTTCTGAATCATCGATCCCATAAATAATTCGATAAACTCCAATCCCAACCCGCCACCCTTCTCTTCCTGTCAGTTTTAGACATCCTGATGGTCTTGGATTTTCAGCTAATTCTCTAATGCCATCTCGAACTTTTTGATAATCATCCTTTGGGAGATTTGCTAAAGCCTTAGAAGCACGTTTTTTAATAGTAATATTGTAACTCATTGCTGACTATTTTCAATTTCAGAGATCGCCACTTCAAAAGGAATTTCATCATCCTCGCCTGAGACAGCCAAATCATAGGCTCTAATGGCATCTAACTCTTCTGATTCTTCCAGCAGTTTCTGATATTCTTCTATATCTAAAAGAACACCTATTCGATTACCCTGCTCATCGGTGATATACCTTTCCTTTAATTTCATTTGAGAACAACTGCCTTAGTTAATTTTCGTTCCAATTATAACTCAGGTGTTAACCCCTGCCAATATTGACCTATCCTTCTGGGAAAAAACCTTTCATGCTTTGGGTACTCTCACTCGTTCTAATTTCCTCGAAACTATTCCCAACTTAGTCCCTTTAATCCTTCATTTTGGGGGGGAGGTTGCCTTAAGAGAAGTGTATCAAAGTATTGGGTATGTTAGTCGCTGGTGGCGGTGATTCTTGTTCTATGAATTAGCCTCCACCTTACCCAATTGAATCAGCAGTCTGCTCCCCAGTGTCTTCGGCAAGCGCAGAAATCCGATAAAATAGTGAATAGGTGACATCGGGAAAAAATTATCTATGGCAACTACATCCGAAGACGTATGGCGACTCTTAGCCGAATTAACTGCTGCTCAAAAAGAAACTGACCTACTATTGAAGGAAGTCAGTCAACAACAGAAGGAAAACGCCCAACAACTCAAGGAAACTGACCTACTATTGAAGGAAGTCAGTCAACAACAGAAGGAAAACGCCCAACAACAGAAGAAAACTGACAAACAACTCAAAGAATTAGGTCAGCAAATTGGGGGACTCGGAGCCAAATTCGGCAGCTTTACCGAAGGACTTGCCCTTCCTTCAATGGAAAAGATTCTCAGACAAAGGTTCGGTATGGAAGTTGTTAGTCCCAGTGTCCGAGTCAGTAAAGATGGAAAACACCTAGAAATTGATGTTCTTGCCTATACCAATGGTGAGCTAAATACTGCCTATATCGTCGAGGTTAAAAGTCATGCTAGAGAGGAATCCATTACACAATTAAAAAGTATTTTGCAACGGTTTCGCAGCTTTTTTCCTGAACACAAGGACAAAAAACTCTATGGCATACTAGCATCAGTTGACTTATCCAACGAATTACGCGAAAAAATTCTGCAAGAAGGGTTTTATGTGGCTCGGATTCATGACCAAGTATTTGAACTCGATATTCCCGATAATTTTCAACCCCGACCTTATTAAAAATTTAAATGTAATCGCTCTATCTTAGCTAAAGGAAAAAACACTCTCTTATTCATGAATCGGCAAAATTCAGTAAAATAGTAATAGACCAAATTAGAGAAAAAAAATTATCTATGGCAACTACATCCGAAGACGTATGGCGAATCTTAGCCGAATTAGCCACTGCTCAAGCCGAATTAACTGCTGCTCAAAAAGAAACTGACAAACAACTGAAGGAAGTTAGTCAACAACAGAAGGAAACTGACCGACAACAGAAGGAAAACGCCCAACAACAGAAGAAAACTGACAAACAACTCAAAGAATTAGGTCAGCAAATTGGGGGACTCGGAGCCAAATTCGGCAGCTTTACCGAAGGACTTGCCCTTCCTTCAATGGAAAAGATTCTCAGACAAAGGTTCGGTATGGAAGTTGTTAGTCCCAGTGTCCGAGTCAGTAAAGATGGAAAACACCTAGAAATTGATGTCCTTGCCTATACCAATGGTGAGCTAAATACTGCCTATATCGTCGAGGTTAAAAGTCATGCTAGAGAGGAATCCATTACACAATTAAAAAGTATTTTGCAACGGTTTCGCAGCTTTTTTTCTGAACACAAAGATAAAAAACTCTATGGCATACTAGCATCCGTTGACTTATCCAATGAATTACGCGAAAAAATTCTGCAAGAAGGGTTTTATGTGGCTCGGATTCATGACCAAGTATTTGAACTCGATATTCCCGATAATTTTCAACCTCGACCTTATTAAAACATCAAAATTGAGATTACTTACTTATTAAGTGTCAAGTTCGCCGCTTTCTTTTCACTGATGACTGATGACTGTTTACTGATAACTGAAAAATCTTCCCACTGCCCATCTGCAAAAAAGATTCTCTTGAGTTGTATAATCTCTAAAGGATTAGCGTACTCAAGAAAAAAATTATTTCATGCTCAGAAAAATTAGACTATCATACTTTGGCTTAATTTTAGGCAGTATTTTAACGGTTATCGGGATCATCGGTTATGCCCAAGGTAACGCCACGGTCAATTTAGCGGGTTTTTTCTACGGATTACCGTTATTATTGGGAGGTTTAGCCCTAAAAGCTTCAGAAATCAAACCGATACCCTTCAGTCAACCCACTAGCCCCGAAATCTTGCAATTGCGCCAACAACAGGCTACTGTCACCCAAACCAAACTTCGCAACGATGTCACCCGCTATCGCTACGGACAGGAAGTGCATCTGGATGAAGCCTTAGAAAAGCTGGGATTAAGCCCCACAGACGAGGAAAGACCGACTTTAGTGGCAATTCGTGAAACTGCTGTTGATTCCGCCTATTGTTTCACCCTAGAATTTGAATCGCCCCTTTTACCCCTAGAAAAGTGGCTGGCAAAACAGGAAAAAATCGAAAGATATTTTGGACCAGGAATTAGAGCCGAAATTAAGCAAGTTGACGAGGAAAAAATTGATTTATCGCTAATTACTATCCCTAACACCTAAATGCTCACGCCTATTCAGTATGGCTTCTTGGTAATCGCTGCCGTGGCTGCCGGCTTAATTAATGCTCTTGCCGGTGGCGGTAGTCTGATTACTTTTCCGACGCTGATGGCGGTGGGTATCCCACCAGTAATGGCAAATGTGACTAATACCGTCGCTTTATGTCCCGGTTATCTGGGGGCAACCCTCGCCCAAAAAAAAGACCTGCACGGGCAACAAAAACGGATTCGATTATTACTACCACCGGCAGTTATTGGCGGCATTATCGGTGGTATTTTGCTGTTAAATAGTAGTGATAAAGTATTTGAGCGCCTGATTCCTTTTCTGATTCTTTTAGCGGCGGCTTTATTGGCTTTTCAAGATACTTTACGCTCTTGGCTACAGCGGCAACAAGGGGACGAAAATGGTCATATACCAGAAATTTTGGCGGTTTTACCCATCGCTCTTGCTTCAGTTTATGGTGGTTATTTTGGCGCAGGTTTAGGGGTAATTGAGTTGGCAATTTTGGGCTTATTTCTCAAGGATAATCTCACGAGATTAAATGCTTTAAAACAGTTGCTTTCTTTGGTGGTTAATGTGGCCGCATCTTGGTTTTTTCTCTTTTCTAATCATGTATATTGGTCGGCAGCGATAGTGGTAGCAGTTGGCTCTTTAATGGGGGGGGTATTGGGGGGAAAACTAGCTAGAATTATCTCTCCTAGTTATCTGCGCCAGACTGTGGTAATTCTGAGTATTATTATCGCTATAGTTTATTGGCTTCGTTAACAAACCGAGTTATAGGCGGTTAAAATGCGTCTTAAGTACGTAGGGGCTGCTGAAAAAGTTTTTCGTGGGGGCAGGGTGTGGGGTGTGGGGTTTTACCCATTTTCAGGTGGTCAATTACCTAATTTTCAGGGAAAAAATCCCTAAATTTTCCCCCCAATCACTCCAATGGTAGGGACTTTTTCAGGGAAAAAAAGTCTAAAAGCCTTATCCAACAAGGTTTTTAGATTTATTCAGCAAACCCTACGTAGGCGTTAAAAATTATCAAATGCTCCCTTATCAAGGGGGGCAGGGGGGATCGAACCCAAAATCTATCTTCAATTTAATTATAACCAGCTACTTAGCTTATCTTAAGGATGAGGTAGGAAATTTTCCCTTTGGGGAGTCAGTCGTCGATAGCAAATTAGGTTATACTGCATCTTTATGAGAAAGACAGTCAACTAAAATGGCTCATTTTAAAACCTGACCCGATAACGTTATAATTTTGCTCGGCAAAACCGCACCAGATGTTTAGTATTGACAAAGCTGCCCTTGTCTAGCATTCAAAACAGGGGTAAGAACCTTCCTTCATGCGATCGCCAGAGCAAATCAGCGAACAAGCTCTCCATAACTGAGATGGGGGCGACAGTGCTGGCAAAAATTCCCTAGCTATACCAGTCTCCTCCAGATGATCTACATAAAAACTTAAGAATGATCCCCGTCTGGTGATAGACTTTTGACTGTTAAGGAAACAAACTAACTAGATAAATCATAGATCAGCTGTAGGGAGGATCATCGAGTGGAAAGTACGCTAGGGTTAGAAATTATCGAAGTGGTCGAACAGGCTGCCATTGCCTCCTCGAAGTGGATGGGTAAAGGCGAAAAAAATATCGCCGATCACGTCGCTGTGGAAGCGATGCGCGAACGGATGAATAAAATCCATATGCGCGGTCGCATCGTTATTGGAGAAGGGGAAAGAGACGAAGCTCCCATGCTCTATATTGGCGAAGAAGTGGGTATCTGTACCCAAGTTGATGCCAAACAATATTGTAATCCCGACGAATTAGTCGAAATCGATATCGCCGTCGATCCCTGCGAAGGCACTAACTTGGTTGCCTACGGTCAAAATGGTTCTATGGCCGTGTTAGCGATCTCCGAAAAAGGTGGATTATTCGCCGCTCCTGACTTTTATATGAAAAAATTAGCCGCTCCCCCAGCAGCTAAAGGTCATGTGGATATTAATAAATCGGCGACGGAAAACCTGAAAGTTCTTTCCGATTGTCTCAATCGTTCCATCGAAGAACTGGTGGTAGTGGTTATGGATCGTCCCCGTCACAAGGAATTAATCCAAGAAATCCGCAACGCTGGGGCCAGAGTTCGTCTGATCAGCGATGGTGACGTATCGGCCGCTATTTCCTGCGCTTTTTCGGGAACTAATATTCATGCTCTCATGGGTATCGGTGCCGCTCCGGAAGGGGTAATCTCGGCGGCGGCTATGCGTTGTCTAGGCGGTCACTTCCAGGGACAATTAATCTATGATCCCGAAGTGGTCAAAACCGGTTTAATCGGTGAAAGTCGCGAGGGTAATATCGCTCGTCTGCAAGAAATGGGCATCACCAATCCCGATCGCGTTTACGGTTGCGAAGAATTAGCCAGTGGCGAAACCGTCCTCTTTGCCGCCTGTGGTATCACCCCCGGCACCCTGATGGAAGGGGTCCGCTTCTTTCATGGTGGCGCTCGAACCCAAAGCTTGGTTATCTCCACCCAATCGAAAACCGCCCGCTTTGTCGATACCGTTCACCTGTTCGACCAACCCAAATACATTCAACTGAGATAATTCCCTGACGCGGTGGGGTGGGTATGGCTCACCTCGCCCCCATTGGTAAAAATATATAAAGTTTTTTTTCAAACATCTTTTATTTGCATCCCGATTGGGACTAAATTGCAACAATTAGAGACATAACGCACTGATCTTTATCAATAATTTTTGTAGCCTGAGCAACATTTGTAGGAGAACATAAATGAATATTGCTGTAGTGGGCTTGAGTCACAAGACAGCCCCGGTGGAAATTCGCGAAAAATTGAGTATCCCGGAAGCGAAAATCGAGTCCGCTCTTACCCACCTCAAGGGTTATCCCCACATCCAAGAGGTGGCGATTATCAGCACCTGTAACCGCTTGGAGATCTACTCCGTGGTTACGGATACGGAAAAGGGCGTGGTGGAAATTACCCAGTTTCTCGCTGAAATCGGACATATTCCCCTTAATGTCCTGCGTCGTTATCTGTTTACCCTACTGCATCAGGATGCTGTCCGTCATCTGCTCCGGGTGTCCGCCGGTTTAGAAAGTCTTGTCCTCGGGGAAGGGCAAATTCTCGCTCAAGTTAAAAATACCCATAAATTAGCTCAGAAGTACAATACTATTAGCCAATTACTCGATCGCCTGTTTAAACAAGCGATGACTGCCGGTAAGCGCGTCCGCACGGAAACCAGTATTGGCACGGGGGCCGTATCGATCAGTTCGGCGGCGGTGGAGTTAGCCCATGCTAAGGTGGCAGACCTCAGCGGCAAGAAAATCGCTATTATCGGGGCAGGGAAAATGTCCCGATTATTAGTTACTCACCTTCTGGCTAAGGGTTCTCAGCAAATTGCGATCGTCAATCGCTCCCAAAGACGAGCCCAGGAGTTGGCCCGTGAATTTCCTAACGTACCAATCCAACTATATGGCTTAGAAGAGATGATGGCTACAGTAGCGGCATCGGATATCGTCTTCACCAGTACGGGAGCCACGGAACCAATTTTAACTAAAAATTTATTGACAGAAGTGACGATTACTGCTACATCGCTGATGTTAATCGATATTTCTGTTCCCCGTAACGTCCACACCGACGTGAAGGAATTGGCACAAGTGCAAGCTTTTAACGTCGATGATCTCAAAGCGGTGGTTGCCGCCAATCAGGAAAGTCGCCGTCAGATGGCCAGGGAAGCAGAGGCACTCCTAGAGCAGGAAGTGGAAGCTTTCGAGCTTTGGTGGCGTTCTTTGGACACTGTCCCGACAATTAGCTGTTTAAGAAGCAAAATTGAAGATATTCGCGAACAGGAATTAGAAAAAGCCCTCTCCCGTTTGGGGACGGAATTCGCCGAAAAACACCAAGAAGTTATCGAAGCAATGACCCGCGGTATCGTCAATAAAATCCTTCACGAACCCATGGTACAACTGCGGGCCCAACAGGATATCGAAGCGCGTAAGCGCTGTTTACAATCCCTACAAATGCTCTTTAATCTCAGTGTCGGGGAAGAATATAGTTAGAGTCCGACAATTGACAAAAATTAAGGGTGATTCTACTGGTCTGTTAAGATGATTTTGAGGGATTGGGGGCGAATAATTTGGCAGCATTCCCCTATCCACAATTTCAAGATTGACAGACCACTAAGCGGTTGACTCTCTAAAAGACTGTCCATGAGTGCCGGAGTTGGCAGCAGGGAGCCGTATAATTGATAGTGCGATCGCTGTAGGGTGCGTTCCCTAATGCAAGTCCTACTGCTCCACCAATAGATTTTTGGGAACGCACCATGCTCATTCATTGAAGCTGTGAGTCTAAGAGTGCGGTGTCGAAGCCACGGCCTAACAGTACGTCAATGAGAAGTAGGATAGAGGAGGGTGTGGGACCGCAGGGAGTGATATGATTAATAGTTAGACTGTCAAAAACTGAGTTCTCTCTTTCACAGAGTCGTCATCAATTTCATTGTTAGCTCGTTATACTTGGAAAAGCATACTAAGCCTGAGTAATATGGAAAACCTTGCTGAAAAAGTAGCCTTACTCGAAAAAGCAGTCTCAGATGAGAGAAAAAGGCTGTCGTCTGATAGACTTGACATTTCTTTTGGGGAGTTGATCAACCTATACAAAAATGGTGAATTAATAATTAGACCAGAGTATCAGAGATTATTCCGATGGTCAGAAGCACAAAAAACTGCACTTATAGAATCAATTCTACTCTCGATTCCAATTCCTCCAATATTTGTGGCCGAGGATAAAAACGGTGTATGGGAATTGGTCGATGGATTGCAACGTGTTTCTACTTTCATAAGTTTTTTTGGTGAACTAAAAGGTAGTGGATGGACAATTGACTATCAAGAATATATAGACAGATCAGGAGTCGAAGAAGAAGAAGAAATTGATGAGGAAAGCGGGGAAGAAACTGGAGAGATAAAAACTATAAATAAATGGACTTTGCAAGAAGGAGGATTAGTCAAAAGCTTGCAAGGCTTTAATGTTGACAATCTTCCAACAAATCTAAAAATAAACTTAAAAAGGGCTGTTTGTAGAGTTGAAATTCTGAGAGGAGAAAGTAGTACTTCCATGAAGTATGAGTTGTTCAAAAGACTAAACTCTGGAGGTTCAAAATTAACTCCACAAGAGATAAGAAATGCAATTTATCGAGGGGTTAATCCCAGGCTTAACGAGCTTTTACTAAAAGTTAGTAAAAGCGAAGTTTTCAAATATCTTACTCAATTAAGTAGTGGCAAACTTAATGAATTATATGATCAAGAATTAGTTCTTAGGTTTTTTGCTTTCTACAAAAATGCTGAAAATGTTAATGAAAATATGGAGAAGTTTTTAAACGATTTTATGGAGAGAACTGTTCAGAACGCTAATTTTGACTATGATGTTTATGAATCTCTCATCATGAAAGTTTTAGAGTTAATTTACCAAATAGAAGACAACAAGATATTTAGAAACGAGAGAAACTTATTTGTTCCAGCTTATTTTGAGGGGATATTAATCGGAGTTGCTCAAAATATCGAGACGTATGCTGAAGACCTTGAACTTTTGAAATCAAAGATAACACAATTAAAAAGTGACAACGACTTCAAAAGGTATTCTGGAACCGCTTCTAATAGTAGAAGTCGGATTAGAAATCGTCTTAAAAGAGTAGATGAAATTTTTCAATAATAAACTTAGCAATAGGCTATGGATGATTTTGATAGGGCATTGCAAGAGATTATTGAGGAGAGAATATCTGTTCTTTTCGAAATTGAGAGAGCAATTTTTACGAGAAGGTACTCTCTATCTTCAAAGCATCAAGACATTTTCTCAACTCAATCAATATCGATGATTTATTCTTTATGGGAAAGCTTTATCCAAAAATCTTTCAACCTCTATATTGATGAACTTAATAAGGTTGGCAGAGATCTTCATGATTTTTGCGATGAAATAGTTATTCACCACATGGAAAACTCCTTTAAACAGTTCAAGGAATATCCTACAAATGACAATAGAAAAGTAAGGTTTTTTGCTTCACTTAAAGAGTTTCACGCTGGGGATAGCTGCACTTTTTCAAGAGTTGTTAATACCGAGAGTAATGTTGGTTTCAACGTCTTAAACAAATTACTCAAAAGCTTTGCACTTGAAAAGTTTCCAGAACATTGGAAGGATTATGCACATCCGAATCGTAATTTAAAGGAATCCTTAGAGTTATTTCTGCGGTTACGCAATGCTGTAGCTCATGGAGGTGATTTAGCACCAAAGGATAGGATTAACCAGGAAGTCTATACCAGATTTAAGAAGTTGGTGACAGATTTGATGTACGAAATCCGATTGAAAATGTTGTATGGTCTTAAACATAAAACATTCTTAAAGTCGCAGTAGCATATTGTAATAAATAGGGTCTGCTGAAAAAGTTTTTCCTGGGGGTAGGAGTCAGTAGCCGGTCGTCAGTAGCCGGTCGTTTTAGGCTTTGTTGCCCTTGTTTTTTGTACCAAGCGATGTACTAAAGGAAGGATAATGCAAGGTTTTTGAAAGTCCCAATCCTATTTTCGCAGCATGAACATCGGACTTTAACAGGTCAAAAGCTTTATTTTAAAAGGGTTTTACCATTATTCAGCAAACCCTAAATAGCAGGTAATCTTTAATTTTTGGCAGCACTTCCTTCAGAATAAATCCTTCAAATGTTACCGCATCCACTGCACCGTATATATTGACTGATGCCACAACTTTTTCTAAGCTTATAGCACCAATTATTGAAATATTTTTCCCTCTTTTTTGTGGTTTTCTTCCCCAAGCTCTTCGGCCAATTAAGGCTCTAGCATAGAGTCTTAATTGGGCTAAATTTACCCCCGATTCATCGATGAAAATTAGTTTTGATGCCTAAATTTCTCGGTTCTTCGGTTTCTGTTATGTAATGTACGGGGGTTATAAGGGACGGAACCCTTATAGAGAAAAACGTTTGGCGATTTTTGTCAATTGTTTTTGATCTAGAGCGAACTAATCAATTAAATCTCTTGCCAGATAAGGATTTAGTTTATTTATGCCACCCTATCGAACCATAAAAAGTAACGAAGAGCCAATTTCTCGCACTTGAGACCAGTATTCCACTCTTTTTTGCTGTACCCTGTCACTTTCTTTTTCCGCCGCGTGTAGTGTTTTTGCCGAAGCCTGACTGCTGACTCCTGACTCCTAACCCCACCAACAAACTTTTTGCCGCAAACCCTATTTAACGATTTGCCTTGAATTTTCGTTTTTTTGCCAGTATTCTCGCCAAGGAAGTCCAGAAATCGATCTCTATAGGCTCAATTTCGCTGCTAAAGCGATCGCTACTGGGAAAATGCGATGTTCTTGCACTTGAATGCGTTCGTGGAGACTGGCTGCGGTATCATCTGGGAGAATGGGAACCACTGCTTGCATTAAAATTGGGCCACTATCTACCTCCGCGCGAGCGATATGCACAGTACATCCGGTCACTTTTACCCCCGCGGCTAAAGCTTGTTCCACGGCACGCACACCTTTAAAACTGGGTAGTAAACTAGGATGGATATTGATCACGCGATCGGGAAAAGCATCTAGTAAAACCGGGGTGACAATTCGCATCCAGCCGGCCATAATTACCCATTTTACGCCGTATTCTTGGAAAGTTTCGACTATTGCCCGATCGAGTTCTTCTCTGGGTTTAAATTGACGATGATCGAGGAAAATCGCGGGGATATTGTAGTGATCGGCTTTTTCTTTTACCTTGGCATCGGGATTATTGTAGATGAGGACAGGAATCCGGGCATTTAGCTGTTTTTTGGCGATCGCTGCCGCCAAAACCGCAAAATTGGAACCACTACCAGAAGCCATCACTCCTAAAGAGAGGGTTTCCTCTAGGGGAATATCGGCCAAACTAAGATCGGGAGAAATTAAACTTGGGGAAATTGTCATCATATTTTATAAGCGAGTTCGAGTGCATTGCAAAAGCTATTGAGGCGATTCAGCAAAGCATTATAGTAAGAATAAGCATCATCCCGTTCCTCTTGGAGATAGCCATACAAGGTTAGCTCTGGCTCTGCAGCTAGGTGATTTTTAGGGATATCGAAACCGACTTCGGTTAGGCGCGTCGCTGCGATCGCAACTAGCAACGCCCCAATGGTATTAGACTCACCATTGTGAATATCCCTCAGTCCGGGTAAGATGATCTCGACCCCTGGCAACTCATTGAGATTCATGATTGTTTCTCCTCTGGTGGACATTGAAAACGTTCAATGAAGTTCTCGACTCTGCTTCTCAGCACATCAGGGTTAAGGGAGGGGAATCGAAAAAATCCCTATCCCCGTTGTTTCAAACCAGTTTCAATAGCAGCAATTACTGTTTCTATGACTTTAACGCGAGCGAAATACTTATCATTTGCCGCCACAATTGTCCAAGGGGCGACGGGGGTGCTAGTACGGGCTACCATGTGATTAACTGCCACATGATAGAGGGGCTGTTTTTCCCGATTGCGCCAATCTTCATCGGTGAGTTTATGCTGACGATAGGGGTTAGTTTGGCGTTCATTGAAGCGATTTAACTGTTCTTCGGGGCTAATATGTAACCAGAATTTGACTAAAACACAGCCTGAATGGGTTAATTGTGCTTCAAATTCGTTAATTTCTTGATATGCCCGTCGCCACTCCATATCTTTAGCGAATCCTTCCACTCTCTCCACCAAAATCCGTCCATACCAACTGCGATCGAATATACCGATAGTTTTGGCTGCGGGTAATTTCCGCCAGAAGCGCCAGAGATAATGATAGCGGTGTTCTTCCTCCGTCGGGGCAGCAAAGGCAATCACTTGATAACTGCGAGGATCGAGGGTATCGGTTAAGCGTTTGATCGCACCTCCCTTACCGGCGGCATCCCACCCCTCAAACAGAACTAAAACGGGGATATTTGCCTGAAAAATCTCTAATTGCAGTTTTCTTAATTCTACCTGTGCCTGACGCAAACGGATTTTATAGTCTTCTTTTTCCAATTTGGCACTTAAGTCCACTCTCCCCAGATAATCCGGTTCCGTGGGCAGTAATTGGGCTTGGGGTGGTAGATTGACAGGAGGTTCGATCGGTAATCGTCGCTGATCCAAGGCTTGAGCGATCGTACCGACTAATTGGGAGAGAACTTTTACCCGGGCCCAACGTTGACAGTTGCCCTCCACCAATATCCAAGGGGCGGCCCCCGTGCTAGTGTAGGTAATCATTTCCTCGGCTAAACTGGCATACTCATCATAACGTTTGGCCTGTTGCCAATCTTCAGGACGCACACGCCAAGATTCTAGTTCATTTTCGGCGTATTCTTTGATGCGTGACTTTAATTCCTTTTGACTGAGGTGAATCCAGAATTTAGCGATCGCAACCCGATCATCAAATAATTGTCGCTCAAAGGTGTTGATATCGCGCATGACTAGGGGAATCTGGGAGGAGGGCAATTTGTTTAAGAGTCGATCCTCTAGTAGATGGGTGTACCAACTGTGATAAAAAATGCCGATACTGCCTTTTGCTGGCAGTTTTTGCCAAAATCGCCACAAAAACGGGTAACTTTCCTCTTGGGGGGAAGGGGTTAAAATTGGATGGACGGTAAAACCGCGAGGATCCATATAGTTAACCATTTTTTTGACTAAAGTTCCCTTCCCTGCCGCCGCCCAACCTTCCAAAACCACCACCACGGGTAATTTACATTCCCAACAGGACTTCTGTAGCGATCGCAGTTGCTGCATTAAATCTTTAATTTGTGATTGATAAGTTTCTTTGTCAAGGGAAAGAGATAGATCGAGGGGACTTAACATGATGGTCAACTCAAAGCAAAATTAGGGTATAAAGTTATAGACAAGTCAATTTCAAATAGGTATGATCGCGTGTCTCAAGTTAAACCTACGATTCTCGTTACTGGCGGTGCGGGTTATATTGGTTCCCATGCAGTTCTAGCGCTCAAAAATGCCGGTTATTCCGTCATCGTACTCGATAATTTATCCTACGGTCACGCCGAAATCATTAAGGATATATTAAAAGTTGAGTTAATTGTCGGTGATACTAGGGATCGATCGCTGCTGGATAATTTATTTGCCAGTCGTGATATTGCTGCCGTCATGCACTTTGCCGCTTTTATTGCCGTGGGGGAATCGGTACAAGAACCGGCTATTTACTATCAAAATAATGTTAGTGGTAGTCTGACTCTTTTGCAAGCGATGATCGCCGCCGATGTGAAGAAATTTGTTTTTTCTTCCACCTGTGCCATTTATGGAATGCCGAAGGAAATTCCGATGACGGAAAATCACCCCCATCATCCCCTTAGTCCCTACGCAGCCAGTAAGGAAATGGTGGAACAAATTCTTAGGGATTTTGATCGGGCCTATGGTTTAAAATCGGTGGCTTTCCGTTATTTTAATGCGTCAGGAGCCGATCCCAGTGGTTTATTAGGGGAAGATCACCAACCGGAAACCCATTTAATTCCCTTGGCTTTATTAACTGCTCTAAAAAAACGGGATTCCCTGTCAATTTTTGGCACGGATTATGATACTCCCGATGGTACTGCTGTGCGTGATTATATCCATGTTAATGATTTAGCTCAAGCTCACGTTTTAGGCTTAGAATATCTCTTAAATGGGGGCGAAAGTAATGTGTTTAATTTGGGCAATGGTAACGGTTTTTCTGTGCGGGAAGTGATTGAAACAGCGCAAGCGGTAACTGGTTTGGATATTCCCGTCATCGAAAGTCCCAGAAGAGCAGGTGATGCCCCTATTTTAATCGGCAGTAGTGATAAAGCTAAACAGGTTCTCGGTTGGCATCCCCAATATGCCGATCTTAAGGTAATAGTTGAACACGCTTGGAATTGGCATCAAAAAAGACACGCTTAACGGCGATCGAGTGCTAAACTTTAGTATTATCAGATTGAACAATTCTATCAGTCGATAACAGTAAAAAACTACTAGAGGCTGATAGTTTACCGCTATAAGCTTCTCTAGAATCATCTCAAATACAATGGTATGAATAACAAAATAATCTTAATATTTATGGGCTTGACTTTTTTGGCAAGTTGTGCTGATAGTAAACAGTTTCAATGTCAAAAAATCTATCGGATTGCCAACGAAGTCGCCCAAGAAACCAAATCTTTAACCAAGGGTCAAGGGACAGAAATTGACCAAAAAAGTTGGCTATTAGCCGCCGATAAAATCGAACAGGCCGCGGAAAATATGAAAAAATTAGCAGTGAAGGATCCTGAAATAGAGAAATATAAGACCACTTTCGCTCAAGTTTACGAAGATTATGCCACTGCCACTCGTGAAATAATTCAAGTGATCGAAACTCGCAATAAAAACGGGGCAAAATTAGCACAGGAAAAGGTCAGAAAAGCCGGCCAATTAGAAAAAGAAACTGGCGAAGCTTTTAATACCTATTGTCAAGCACAGTAAAGCAGTTATCAGTTATCAGTTATCAGTTATCAGTTATCAGTTAGAACCTGTTGGGGTTTTGGGGTATTAGTTGAAATTTCCCCATCTCCCTATCACCTCACTTCTGTACTTTAGGGTTTAATTGCATACAAAGTGCCGACATTTTTACTGCGAGGCATCCGGGAGAAGATGATAAAACCGAAGTCTTGCAGATGTTTGACTAAAGCATCGGGACCCTTTTTATGCCATTCCATCATGACAATTTTAATCTGTCCCAATTGACCAGTTGCCGCTAAAGAATCGAGGATTTCGTATTCGGAGCCTTCACAATCAATCTTGGCAACAATATCAATATCGGGATAGTCAGAGGTAATACCTTTAAACACATCGGTGAAAGGTTTCAGAATTAAATCGGCTGTAGCGGTTTGTTTCGAGGCAAAAGGTTTTAATTGGTTGTCAATACCAGAAATACCAACACTAGCTTTCACGGTGTAATCGTATTCGACTTGAATAATTTCATCCCGAGCGCCGACTCCATAATCAAAAGCTTTAATCTTCTCCGCTAGATTAGGATTGAGGGCAAAATTTCTTAAAGCTTGGTCGTAGGTAGCCTTAAAAGGTTCGTAACTATAGACAGCTTTCACATTAGCTCGATTAGCAAAAAAGAGACTAGCAAAACCCGTATTCATACCAATATCGATCACTACACAGGGCTTGTTATAGAGGAAATTATATACACCTAAAAGGAAAATTTCATGAGCGATATCTAAATCCTGTCCCGTCTCGATAATTAACTTAACTCCATCGATCTCGATAATTAATTCCTGTTGCTCATCAATATAAAATTTACAATCAGCCAGAGCTTTTAAGGCTCCAGCTTTGTTACAAACTTTACTAACCAAGAGGAAGTCTTGCTTATTTTTGCTTAAACTGATACCTAAAGGTTTATAAAAAAGTTGACCAGATTTAGCATCATATTCCACATAATTAGGACTAATATTATGCTCTGCCAACTGACTAGACCAATATTGATCAGCAATATGAGGATAAGTCTTAAATTGCCGATAGCGTTTATGTGCATCTAACAGTTTTTGATAAAGCATTGCTTGTCTAGCCTCAATTTTTTAGGATTGCTGGAGTTAATTTTATGGACAAGTCTGACAAAGTTTGATAGGCTTGTCAAGAAAATCTCTCGTCTCTGTGCATCAGAAGTCAGGAAACCCATCTCAAACAAGGTAACACAGACCATCAGGAGTTAACAAGGCTTGAATTACTCTGATTTTATATTTTGGTGGATATTAATCCTTTTTAGCGTTCCTTTCTTAACGGCGCGTTATATAGCCAAGTCCTTCAATCTCTGGCGAGGTGTTTTTGATGGAGTTGGATTAGCGGTACTTTCCCTGATCCTGTTTTATTACGCCAGTCGCACCAGTTTCCTCGTTTTCATCGTCTCCCTAGCCTTTAACTACATTATGGTCTGGCTAGTGCTGAAAATGAGCGGCTGGAAAGCGAATCTCCTAGCCATTATCGTTATCGTCATCGATATTCTTGTCCTCGCCTACTTCAAGTATTTCGGCTTTTTTGTCCAAGAAATCATCGGATTATTCGTTTCTCTCCCTCCCAATTGGAAGGAACTTTCCCCAATTCCCGTGCCTAGCCAAATACCGCCGGGGGTGTCCTTCTATAGCTTCCAGATGGTGGCTTTCGTGGTGGACTCCCTACGCGAAAAGAAAAAGAAACCCCTAGCCGTCCTCGATTATGTCAATTTTATCTCCTTTTTCCCCCAGATTGTCGCAGGTCCGATCGAGCGTCGCCGGGATTTATTACCACAAATGGAGGGATTTCGCCTCAAATTTACAGGAGAAAACTTCGAGGAGGGTTTGCGTTGGCTTTCCCTCGGTTTATTTATGAAATTTGTCCTCGCCGATAACCTGGCTCCCTACATCCAATTAGATAAGATGATCGACAATGCTTGGTATATCTGGTTTGAGGCCTTTTTATTCACCCTGAGAATCTATTTTGACTTCGGTGGTTATAGCTTTATTGCTGTCGGTTTAGCCTATTTTGTCGGGGTTAGATTAGAAATGAACTACCCCGCCGCAAGCGGACGGGGTATCAGAATCAAAATAGACTCAATTGTAGATTTTGGTGTAGCTGCAGGTATTCTTTATCTTGTTCTTTTACATATCTCGCTATCATACCTTCATCCCCATGCTTTCCTACCGTACTTGCGTAATATCCATCACTCCAAAACTCTCCTCCCCACAACTGCTTTTTCACTTGAGGACACTTTTTGAAAATTTCTCTCGCCGTTATACTTTTAATCATTGTCACTATCCTTGTCACACTATAGGTCGGTACTGATTGCACCAGAAAATGCACATGATCTTTATCCACTCCAATTTCTACAAACTTTATCTCGTATCGTTTTTCCATCTCTAGACAGACTTCTTTCAACAAGCTATCTACCTGTTCGTCGAAAACGGCTTTACGATATTTGGCTGGGAACACTAAATGATATAGCAAAACACTTACATTATGGCTCTTATGGATGTATTCACTCATTTTTCTATTGTACGCCGCGAGCGGCGGGGAATTAGACCCGAAGAGATTAAACTTTTTAGCCCCCTATACATCCCAAAGTATTAACGAATTTTGGCGACGTTGGCATATTACCCTCAGCACCTGGTTTCGGGATTATGTGTTTTTACCCCTGATGGGTTCCAATAAAAATTGGGCGCCTTTTTACCTATTTATCACCTTTACTCTCTCTGGTTTCTGGCACGGTGCAGCTTGGAATTTCATCTTTTGGGGGGCTTACCACGGGGCATTATTATTATTACTGCGTTATTTAGGCCGACCTTTCTATGCTTTTGTCGGAAAATACGTTTTTCAGCCGCAAATTGTCTCCTGGGCTTTAACGCAATTGGCGGTCATTTTTGGTTGTCTCTTTTTCATGGAGATTAACACCAGAAGATTAATTGGCAAAATGCTGATTATTGCCAATCCTTTCAATTATTCCTTAGCTAATATCGCTGAGATTTTTAGTTCCTATAGTCTCAATCAAGGAGCAGTTTTAAGCGTCGCTTTAGCTCTTGGTATCATTGTCTTAATCCTCGAACATCTGGCTGTTGCCCAGAAAAAGTTTGAATATGAACTATTACTATCGCCTTGGCTGTCTAAAATATTGCTAGGTTTAACTATTCTCCTAGCTTCCACTAATACCAGTGATTTTATTTACTTTGAATTCTGATGAATACTAAATCTTTTAACATTTTCCCCTGGTTAGCTTCTCTGGGAGTCGCTTGGTCCCTCGGCTTTGTTTATAATGTCATCTACGGCGGCGAATTAAGCTGGCTGCGGATGATGTACGAAGAAAAATCAGCGATCGCAGATAGGATCGAAGGACCGCGACGTTTAATCGTCACGGCAGGATCGGGGGCGCATTATAGCATAAATTCGGAATTAATGGTCAAAGAATTGGGAATACCGGTGGTTAACTTCGGTTTACAGGGTGATATCGGGTTAAATGTCATTGCCGCTATGATTCTCGAAAAAGCACGCAAAGGGGATGTAATTCTGCTGATTCCTGAATATCTCATGCTCATGGATGAGGACGGTTTTAATCGCGGCGAAGGACTTTGGGGATCCGCACCTTTTAGCGTCGCTATTGGCAAACCGGGGTTAGGTGGAATACCTTTAAAAACCATGATCGAGGATACTTGG
This sequence comes from Microcystis sp. LEGE 00066, assembly GCF_015207925.1. Lineage (NCBI taxonomy): Bacteria > Bacillati > Cyanobacteriota > Cyanophyceae > Chroococcales > Microcystaceae > Microcystis > Microcystis sp. LEGE 00066. Next base: position 95,712 of record NZ_JADEVX010000001.1, read on the forward strand.
TTATTAGGTATTCCGGGGATGCGTGCAGTCACTAAATCCACGGTTGATTTATTCACTAAAGGCAGAATGACGGGTTATCTTTCCGATCCGATTACTAATACAGGAGATCCGACTATAGTTAAGGAAAAAACAGGGAAATGGAAATGGTGGCAAATGACCTTTGATACTCCTGTCTCTGCTCACTCGATTAAATTGATTGAAAAACTCAAGAAAGATTTAGAAGCAAAAGGGGCGACTTTAGTGGTTTCTTTGCCCTGGGTTTATGCCAAAAATGATGGTAAAACCTTGGCTAATATTCGCAAATCTGCCGAAGAATTAAGTCGGGTTGTGCCAACAATTTACGACCCAAAAGACTTGAATATTAAGACCGATTCTACTATTTTTGCTGACACTCACTATCATCTTTTGCCCCCAGCGAGAATTATTCGTTCAGAACAATTAGTTTCGGAACTGAAACCTCTCTTAAACACAACTGAGAATAAAAATCCATGAATAAACCTATAACTAAGATTTGCATTCTCGGTGGTGGTTTTGGAGGGTTATACACAGCACTCAATTTGAGTCGATTAACAGCAGTAAAATCAGGTCAATGGCAAATAACTTTAGTCGAACCAAAAGACCATTTTCTCTTTACTCCTCTTCTCTATGAACTAATTACAGGAGAATTGCAACGCTGGGAAATTGCCCCCTCCTACCGTCAATTATTAACAGGAACTCAGATTAATTTAAAAACTCAAAAAGCCAGTAATATTGATTTAAACAATCATCAAGTATATTTAGAAAATGAGGAAATTTTAGATTACGATTACCTCGTTTTAGCGGTGGGAGTGCGGAATTGTTGGCCGGATATACTGGGGTTAGCTGATTATGGGCTAACTTTTCGGAGTTTAGAGGATGTAGAAAAATTACAAACAGCAATTCATGACTTAGAAACTCAAGGAAAATCCTCAATTAATTTAGCAATTATTGGCGGTGGTCCCAATGGGGTAGAATTAGCCTGTAAGGTGGCTGATCGTTTAGGAAAAAAAGGCAAAGTTTATCTAGTGGAAAGGAACGAGGAAATACTGCAAAACTTCCCTAAATCGGTGCGTGTTGCTTCCTATCGTTCCCTTTTAGCCAAGAATGTTAGTCTCTATTTAAACACGGGATTAAGGGAAGTTGCAGCTAATTCCATAACCGTATTTAAAGATAATACAAATGAATTTATCCCCATTGATTTATTATTGTGGACAGCAGGAACCCAAGCACAGGATTGGATCAATAATTTAGATTGTCAGAAAACAGCACAGGGCAAATTATTAACCCGTTTCAGTTTACAATTAATCGACTATCCCGAAGTTTTTGCCCTTGGGGATCTAGCCGAAATTTATCCTAATAAACAGGTAATTCCTGCCACAGCACAAGCAGCCTATCAAGCAGCCAGTCTATTAGCAAAAAATATCTCGGCAGTGATCAGAAAAAAATCGCCCCAACCCTATTATTATCTTCATTTAGGTGATATGTTAACCCTGGGTAAACAATCAGCCCTTGTTTCCAGTTTTGGCATTAATATTACTGGTAGATTGGCTGATATAATGCGTCGCTTTGTCTATATACTGCGTTTACCCAGCCAACGCCATCAGTTAAAAGTGTTTCAACATTGGGCAAAAAAAATTCTTTTCCGATTCCGTTATTCACAGGTGTTATCTAATACTAAATCCGTTGAGTATAGGCTACATATCAGGAGAGGAACAAGGCAAAAGGGAGAATAAATAATCAGTTTTTAATAACTGGATTTAGTATCATAAGCTAAACGGCTTTTACTTCGGATCACCGATATAGACTCCAAAAGGGTTATAGCTATTGGATCATGCAGGTTAAGCGCCGTTTAGCTTACCATCGCTGCTCTTCTTCGAGTTCTGTCAAAATTAGGGTTGCGATTGCATCCTGTGGAGCGGTTGACAAGGTTTTTAAGCGGGCGATCGCTCGCTTAAGTCGTTCAGTCATATACAACATCCAACGTATAGGGCTTAATATACTCTAGCTTCCACGTTACTACAACAATGGCGTACTGCTACCCAGTGCTTTCGGCATCGCACTTAAACTCACATCTTTAATCAATGTGCATGGTGCGTTCCCTAACTCGGTGGAGCAGTGGGAGCCAGATTAGGGAACGCACCCTAGAAGATCTGAATGTATATCTGATGGTTAAACGCTTAAGATCGGTGATCGCACTACGTTATTCACAGTTGTTATCTAAGCAACCGATTGAATCAAAAAATACTCGTTAAATAGCTAAAGAAAATTGATTTAGTCAATTTTCAACTCAGCTAATTTAGTTTATATAAATAGGCTTCGGGAGTTTCTAAAACAAGATTAGCTTTCTGCTCTAGCGATGGAGTTTTAGTTAGGGAAAAAATGGGAAATAGATCATTCATTTCTAAGTCCATTTTAAACTTGGATTGCAGTATATAGTCACCTGTTTGACAGCTATTAACAACCTGTAAGTTTCTTTTAGTTATATGATTATCAATATAGTCGTATTGATTGTTTATTTTTCTTTTGCCTTTCTTGGCTGGATAACAAATATTTGATCTAGGGGGAATCTGATTAAAAATGTCTATAATATCAGAAGCAGATAGTAGTCTTTCTGTACTATATTTGCTAGATATATAGCGTTGATCGAAGTAGAGATTTGTAGCGATAGAATAACCAATTAATCCAATTAAAATAATACCGAAAAATCTTGGCCATTTGTTGTTAAAATTTAAGTAAGCCAAACTGATAATTCCCATCAACATTGGTGCAAACCAAATTAATATTTTACGGTGAGAGAAAAAGTATTCTTCTTGATAATTGGAAGCAGCATACATAAAAATTAGCCAAGTTAGAGCAAGAACAGCTAATATAGTTTTGTTACCTTGAAACTTTCTGAGGGTAAAGTATAAAGAAATAACACAAAAAAACACTGACAAAAATAAATTAAACCATAGCCAATCCTTCGAGATAAAATACACTTGATTACCAAGAAAAACAAACTCCCAAATAGCTTTAAATAAGCGAGCTAACAGATTACCACTTTGAGTTGTTGTCTCGTCCGAACCTATAATTGCATTGATGATCGCTTTGGTGTTGCTAAAATTACGAGCGATTTCTACTTTCCAATAGTGTAGTAGAGCAATATTCGAGGAAATAATCGCTAAAAAAGGTAAAAGACACTTGAGAAAATTTTTCCTGTTTTTATAGACAAACCATAGAGAAGTAAGGACACATACGACAGGAAGAACGAACATTGTAGTAGAATGTAAACTTACCAAGATGGCTAAAATTACACCATAGACTATCCAAGAAATTGCTTGATAATATGAAGATTGTTTAGTCTCTAACTGAAATTTATAAAGAAGTACAAAGATTATTAGAAAAAACGGTATTGGACTAGGATTCCAAGAAAAATTACTAATAAAATAGTCTGTATAAAACGTGCTATACCAAAACCCAGCTAGACTCGATAAGAGGATTCGCTTGGAAAATTCCACCTTTTCCAAAAGTTGATAAACTAGATAGATTAGGAGTGGAATCGCTAAAAAGGAAAAAACACCATTAGCTAAAACTAGAAAAGCGGGATCGGAACCAAAAATAGTAAAAGGAAATACTAAATAAAAGTAAAGAGGAGGAATAGTAAAGGGATATTTTCCTCCAGAACCAGCCATACCTAAAGCGGGTATTTTTCCCTGCCACATATTGATTACAGTATTGCCAATTACTATCTGATCGGGCTCTGGTCCGATATCAAAGGTAACGTATTCAAAAGCAGTGATAATTCTCGTAAAAAATGCGAAGGCAATGGCTAAGATTATCAAAACCACTGCTGTTAACTGCATTCTATCTTTGGGTCTGAAGTTAATTAATTTTTGCATTGATTAACATAATTTACGAATGACGATTTGAGATTATACAACTTCAACTCTATTATACAAGAAAACAAGGCTGAAACTACAAGATCGGCGATCGCACCATGCGATCAGCGATTGCACTTGATTTACGGTCGGTTCTGTCTCAAATGTGAAAGTAGTCATACCATGTATCGAGTAATGTTGTCTGATGTTCTATCACCAGCCGATCAATTTGATTCAACTCATGTTCTTGAAAGTCTATGTTAAAATCATAGTGATTAGGCTTATCAACTCCGCCTATGGATGAAAGCTTTGAATGGGATGAAGATAAAAATCGTTTAAACCAACAGAAACACGATGTTTCCTTTGAATTAGCTCAATATGCATTTTTTGACCCCAACAGAGTTATCGTATAAGATCTGGCTCACAGTCAAGAAGAAAATCGATTTTACTGTATAGGGCAAATCAATGAAGAAATTATCACAGTACGCTTTACTTACCGGGAAGGAAAAGTTAGAATTTTTGGAGCTGGTTGTTGACGAAAAGGACGTAAACTATATGAACAGCAAAATAACTTATACTGATGAACCAATGGAACTGGGACAAGTCGTTAAAGATTTTTTACCGCCTCCAGACCAGTTAGTTCCTAAAGGTAAAACCAAAACTACTCAAGTAACATTAGAATTAACAGAAGAAAGTGTAAGCTTCTTTAAATCTCAAACAGATCGAAAGCAAATTACTTAGGAAAAAATAATCGAATTACTGGTGAAACAATATGCTCGTGAATGTATATCTGATGGTTAAACGCTTCATAAGAGCATTGTCTAACCGACATTATAGCTGACTTGAAAAAGGTCCGTTACACGCGCGTTTTCGCACCCTACAAGATCGGCATCGCACTTAAACTCACAACTTTAATCAATGTGCATGGTACGTTCCCAAAAATCTACTGGTGGAGCAGCAGGAGCCAGATTAGGGAATGCACCCTATGGCGATGGCGTGCTGCTACGCAGTGCCTTCGGCATCGCACTACAATTGCTCCAGCAGCATATCGTACTCTGCATGGGAACCAACCCAGAACCAAATCACCGTATCATCCTCTAATTGACCGACAGCACGATAATCCCTATTGATGCGTGCAGAATAGATGGGCAGCTTTGGATGGACTTTCTTGAATCGCAAGCTGGGATAGCTTGGGTCTTCTTTGAATTGCCGATACGCTTTACGGGTCTGCTCTTGAATCGGTTTTGGAAGATTTGCAAACATCTCCCGAAAACGAGCAGTGGTACAAGACTTCACAACGTTTCTGGGTCTAATTCTTGAGTCTTGCCCAATCGATGTTCTGCCATTGCTTCGGCTGCTAGTTTAGCCAGCAAGTTTGGTGAGCGGGCAAAGGAGTCATTCCATCGCTTTTCTTCTTCGAGTTCTGCCAAAATTAGGGTTGCGATCGCGTCCTGTTGATCGGTTGACAAGGTTTGTAATTGGGCGATCGCCTGCTCAAGTCGTTCAGTCATAGACAACATCTAACGTATAGGGCTTGATATATTCTAGCCTCCACGTTGCTACAGCGATGGCGTACTGCTACCCAGTGCCTTCAGCATTGCACTTAAACTCACAGCCTCAATAAATGTGCATGGTGCGTTCCCAAAAATCGATCGGTAGAGCAGTAGAATACAGATTAGGGAACGCACCCTACGGCAATATTATCCCTTGTGAATTCGATAGGTCACGGTGTAATCCCAACTCGAATACCATCCTCCTTTTTTTCGGAGAGTCCAAAACTGGGCGTGGCTCCCACTGGGAATTGCTGAAACTGGCAAATCACGCTTGAGTTGTCCCAATTCATCATCTTTATCCAGCATCATTGCGAGTCCTACACCCGCAATCGCAAGCGGAAGAATTGTTCCCGTAATTTGGGCAGGGGGATAGGGAACCGCTTTTAAGCCCGCAGATATGGCACTTCCCACTTTCGTCACCATTTCACCATGCTTTGACCAGTCTTTGTTTGCGTCTTCATCATATCCAGCGAAGGCAATGTACAAAGTGTTGTTTTCAGGTACGTCATCATCAAATATAATACCGCCCCCTTTACCAAATGGTTTGCGCTGCTTGTCGTTAATTTTAATAGGAACAGTCAAGACTGGGCGAATTTTCAGATCATCGCCTGTCGCTCCTAATTTTGAGTAAGAACCGACACCACCCAAGATGTAAAAATCATCCGCACCAGTAACATCCTCAGTGTCACGGCAATATACATCAACCAGCTCAATTCGAATTCTAGTCATGGCTTTTAACTCTATGTAGGTACTGTTATCCGAGGGTTGCCGCATAACTGTTAATTATACGGAAACTCTCTGTATAACACTCTTCAGAGTAACGATATGGGTCAACTTTCTGTATGTCACTCCATTTAGGCGCAATCGCAAGAAACTTCCCCCAGATCACACTCAAAAGCGTGTCAACCAGATGAGCTTACTGCAAACAATCTACTTTTAAGGAGACTTATCACAGGGGCCTTCTGGGATTCTAGCAAAGATTCTTGTATCTGGCTGCACTTTGTCACAAAATTTCACTATTATTTCGGGTGCGGTGATTTGTTATAGCGGTTTTCAGTCTAATTAAAGTATGGTAAATCCCTTGTTATGCCGCTGCCATCCTTGTTTTCAAATACAAAAACATGAATCTGCCTGTTATTGATGTGCCGACCTATACGCTCGTAGCAATTGATTGATCTGTGTTTGATAGCCACGCCCTTGAGACTTAAACCACTCTAATACATCGCTATCAATGGGGAGTGTAACTTGAGCCTTGGCTTTTGTAGCAGGTAAACCCCGCCGCACTACCGCCTTAGCAAACATTTCTGGCGTAATCTCTGGACAATCTGATAAATCAATATCTTCATCGCTCATCGCATCCAATCGTTGCCAATCAGTTTGAGAGTTGCTCGAAGTAGGTTCGTTGTTCATATTTCGTCCTGGAGTTCTAGCAAAGATTCTTATATCTGACTGCACTTTGTCACAAAACTTTACTATTATTTTGACACTTTTAATGGTTGGAGAGGAAACATTAATCGCCAAGTATGGTCAATTTTTGTCCAAAGCATTTGAGGAAATGACCTAAATAAATAGCCAAATATAGCACTATTTTCTTTGTTCCCCAAAAGCTGGACATACTCGCGCTTTTGGGAAATTTAAAACTATTGAATAGGGGAAATTAACCGATAATTAGGGCTTGCTGAAAAAGTACGGGGTAACCGTTTAGCGGGGGAACGAAATCTGGTAATCTAAGAGGCATGGATGAGAAGCACCTACTAGAGACGGCAGGAATTGACGCAGAGGATTGGGAAAAGACCCCAGCCAGTGTCAGACAGCTAGTGGTGCAGTTGGGGG
>NZ_JADEVX010000354.1:0-1492 GCF_015207925.1 Microcystis sp. LEGE 00066
CTTGACTTGTTTCAGTTTTTGTATTAAGCTCAACATATATTTGAAAGGTTGGCGGTCACTCCTCATTTTACCTGATAGTGATCGCTTTTACTTTTGATATTCTGATGGGAGAATGAAACAGCCCTACTTATCAAGGGGGGCAGGGGGGATCGAACCTAAAATTCATTTTTAATTTAATTATAACCAGCTACTTACTAGGAGCGATCGATTCTCCCGACAAACCGCTATGATAGTATATCGCCCCATCCCCACACCAATGGAACAGCGATGACCACTCAAGACTGGCCAAACCTACTGCAGCAACTACTCGATCTAAAATCCCTTTCCCTTAACCAAGCTGAAGAATTAATGACCGGATGGTTAAACGGCGAGATTCCGGAAGTTTTATCGGGGGCGATTTTAGCGGCTTTGCAAGCAAAAGGAGTCTCGGCCGCCGAATTAGCGGGAATGGCTGGAGTTTTACGGCAACAATCTCGCTTAGAAGACCCTAAACCCCATACTACTCCCGTTATCGATACCTGTGGCACCGGCGGTGACGGGGCTTCAACCTTTAATATTTCCACTGCTGTGGCTTTTGTGGCGGCCGCCGGGGGCGTAAAAGTGGCTAAACACGGCAATCGCTCGGCCTCCAGTAAAGTCGGTTCGGCCGATGTTTTAGAATATCTTGGGGTTAATTTGAGCGCCCCGAGCGAGAAAGTAGCGACGGCTTTAGATGGGGTGGGAGTGACCTTTCTTTTTGCCCCTGGTTGGCATCCAGCCCTGAAAAGTGTGGCTAATCTCCGCAAAACCCTGAAAGTTCGCACGGTTTTTAATCTTCTGGGCCCTCTAGTTAATCCTCTCCGTCCCACAGGTCAAGTTATCGGGGTTTATGACCAGCAATTTCTCACCCCCATGGCCACAGCTTTAGCACAAATGGGAACCCCCAAGGCGATTATTGTTCACGGCCGGGAAAAACTCGACGAGGTGGGGTTGGGAGATCTGACCGATATGGCTTTATTAAATAATGGCGATGTGATTTCTGCGGCGATCGATCCCTTGTCAATTTCTATCCCTAGAGCCAGTTTAAATGCCCTTAAAGGCGGGGAAGTGCCAGAAAATGCCGAAATCCTCAAAAATCTTCTGCAAGGGGGGGGAACGCCCGCTCAACGGGATGCTGTGGCGATTAATGCCGCTCTTGCCCTACAGGTGGCAGAAAAAGTCACTTTTGGCGATCATGCTGCTGGTTTCGCCCTCGCTCGCGAGATTTTAGCCAGTGGGTTAGCTTGGCAAAAATTAGAGGAGTTGGTTAAGTTTCTCGCTTAGGAAAATTCAGAGGAGACAGAAAGCAGTCGCGATGCCAAAGTTGACACCACCAAGCATGACAATATTCTGATTGACGAATTGGCGTTATTTCAGCTTCTATTTTCCAGTCAGTGCCTCTCTTGATATGTAGCCTATACTCAACGGATGGCCGTATTACTTGCGATTTTATTGCTCAATCCAAGTTTTTGGG
>NZ_JADEVX010000185.1:0-8076 GCF_015207925.1 Microcystis sp. LEGE 00066
TATCAGCCAGACTTGGAAACTATCTCATCAAATTAGTCCCCCCATAGAACCTCCTTGAGCCATCTTGCACACTTTTCTCTTTTTGTCAAATTTTATGTTAAGAAAGATGTGACTAATGGATAGCTTAAAAAGGGGGGAAATGTCTAAGGATTCTAGTTGTTGGTTTATCCAAGCGGTTGCCATTTTTTCATCGGTTTCTATCGCTTTTTCTACTCTTATTTTGGCAATTTCTAAGAGTTGTTTAGATTTTGCTTTTAAAGCACTCTTAGAGTAAAGGTGCGATCGCTTTTAAAAGTTCTGTTAATTTATTTTCAACTATGTCCCATACCACATCCAAATCAAGCTGATCGTATTTATGAACAATGACATCTCGCATTCCAGCCATTTCTCGCCAAGGAATTTCTGGATGTTGTTGACGGAAGATTACAGAAAGACGTTTAGTCGCTTCACCAATAATGGTAATTTGGTAGAGGATGGCAGACAATTTTTCATCATTGTTTTCCAATTCTGATTTACCGATACCATCGGTATAGCGCAAAATACGTCTAATAGAATTTACAATGTCGATTAGAGATTCTTGATCACGAGGCATATATAATCTGTGCTGATTGTAAAATGTTTTTACATCTTAGCCAGTTATCACTCCGTTTGAGTGCTGCTTTCACAATTAAATCTACTTTTCGATCGAAAATTGCTTGCAGTTCATCGCGCATTTGTAGGGTTTCAGTTAAACCTCGTTTAGCAGTTGGGGAAAAGGTAATTAAAATATCAATATCGCTATCTGAACGGAAATCTTCGCGTAAAACTGAACCAAATAATGCCAATTCGGTGACTTGCCACTTTTGACAAAATGCTTTAATTTGTTCCATTGGTAGATTTATTTTTGTGTTCATCAGATTAGGTTTACTCCCAAGCTTTCTAGTTGTTGGTTTATCCAAGCGGTTGCCGTTTTTTCATCGGTTTCTATCGCTTTTTCTACTCCTATTAACTTAAGTTAAAGGTATATGGGGACTTAACTTTTCCATTGGATCGAATTTTTTAAGATTCTTTCGATGTTCGCGGTTTCTCATCTCGCTTTTGCCGAGATGAGAAACCGCGATCGCATTTGGCGCAGCTTTACCGTGGCAATTGTCTGTGACTCAATATCTGTAATAATCTAATAAAGCCCTTGTAAACCTTCTTTAAGCTCTGGGTTTTCGTCTTGATCGAGATGCACAAAATCGCCCTTAGATGAGAATTAGTTTACAAAAATTTACATTTGGAGATAAGGAGCAATGAGTCAAGTTTCCGGTACAGATGTTCCCGATTTGGGTCGTCGTCAATTTATGAACCTGTTGACCTTTGGTACAATTACCGGAGTAGCAGCGGGGGCTTTGTATCCGATTGTTAAGTATTTTATTCCCCCCTCGGCCGGTGGTACGGGTGGCGGTGTCACCGCTAAAGATGCCCTAGGCAATGATGTGATTGTCAGTCAATTTCTGGGAAGCCATAACCCTGGCGATCGCACCTTAGCCCAAGGTTTAAAAGGGGACCCCACCTATTTAGTCGTCCAAGAGGACAAAACCCTGGCCAACTATGGAATTAACGCCGTCTGCACCCACTTAGGTTGTGTGGTGCCTTGGAATGCCAGCGAAGAAAAATTCATGTGTCCTTGCCACGGTTCCCAGTACAATGCCGAAGGAAAAGTAGTTCGCGGTCCAGCGCCTCTATCCTTAGCCCTCGCCCATGCCAACGTCACCGATAATGATAAAGTCGTCTTCTCCACTTGGACGGAAACCGACTTCCGCACCGGTGAAGAACCCTGGTGGTCCTAGATTATTCAATGTGACGAGATTTGGAATTATTCAACCGATAGAGATGAGAACATTCAACTTTTTAAGCTTCCCGCAAGTCCACAGACAGGCCCTAGTGAAAGCTGTCCTCGTGGCGATCGCTACCGTTTCCCTACTCCTAACCAGCGATGTCATTAACCCCCAATCTGCCCAAGCATATCCTTTTTGGGCGCAACAAACCGCCCCGGAAACCCCCAGAGAAGCAACCGGTCGGATTGTCTGCGCGAACTGCCATTTAGCCCAAAAACCCGCCGAAATTGAAATCCCTCACTCGGTATTACCCGATAGCGTCTTTGAAGCAGTAGTAAAAATCCCCTACGATCCCGCCAGTCAACAGGTGTTAGGAGACGGATCCAAGGGAGGTTTAAACGTCGGTGCAGTCTTAATGCTACCGGATGGTTTTAAAATCGCGCCCCCCGATCGCATTCCCGAAGAAATGCAGGAAAAACTCGGTGGAGTCTATTTCCAATCCTACAAAGAAGGTCAAGATAACGTGGTTATCGTCGGCCCCTTACCCGGGGATCAATACAAAGAAATCGTTTTCCCCGTCCTGGCCCCCGATCCTAGCCAAAATAAAGGTATTCACTTCGGTAAATATGCTGTGCATTTAGGGGCCAATCGCGGTCGCGGTCAAGTGTACCCCACCGGTGAACCTAGCAATAATAACGCCTTTAAAGCCTCTGCTACGGGTACAATTAGCCAGATCAGCAAAACCGAAGCCGGTGGTTATGAAGTGACCATCGCTTCCCAAGCTGGCCCCGTGGTGGAAAATATTCCCCCAGGTCCTGAGTTAATCGTCTCGGAAGGTCAAGCGATCGAAGTGGGACAATTTTTAACCAGTAACCCCAATGTCGGCGGTTTTGGTCAAAAAGAGACGGAAGTTGTCCTACAAAATCCCGGCCGGATCAAAGGATTAGTTTTATTCCTCGGTGGTATTATGCTATGCCAAATCCTCTTAGTTATTAAGAAAAAACAAGTGGAAACAGTACAAGCGGCCGAAATGAATTTCTAATCGCAATATTTCGGTTATTTTTGCTAGAAAGCGGGTTATTTGCCCGCTTTTTAGCTTTGGGTCAGGAAAACCCTCGCTGTCGTCTGATACAATCGGTTCAGCTTAACCGATAAGTGTCAATTTTTTATGAATCAGTCGCTTGTTCCAGTCATTCTCGCCGGGGGTAAAGGGGAACGTTTTTGGCCCCTCAGTCGTCTAGCGCGTCCGAAACAGTTCCTCTGTCTTGATGGTAGTGGTCGCAGTCTTTTACAAGCAACGGCCGATCGTCTATTATCTTTAGCAGCAGGTTGGGAAAATCTCTGGGTAATTACCGCTAGTGCGATCGCTGATGGAGTCCGCGAACAACTGCCCGATTTACCGGAGAGTAACCTATTAGTGGAACCGGTGGGCAAGGATACGGCCCCGGCTGTGACTTGGGCCACTTTAGAAGTGATCAAACGTTATGGTAAAGAAGTGGCGATCGGTTTTTTTCCTGCCGATCATTATATTGGTGATCAAGAGGCTTATATTAACACTTTAAAAGCGGCCGTAGAAGTGGCCGTCAGCCAAAAAGCGATCGTTACTTTAGGGATTAAACCCGATTATCCCTCCACCGGTTACGGTTATATCGAACAGGGAGAAAATCAGGGCGAATTTAATGGTTTACCCGTCTATAAAGTGAATCGTTTTACGGAAAAACCCGATCGCACCACGGCCGAAAAATTCCTAGAAACGGGACTTTTTAGCTGGAATAGCGGAATGTTTATCTTTCAGGGACAAGTGGTTTTAGAGGAGCTAAAAACCCATGCTAATAATATTTTACAACCTCTGAGCGATCGGGGCATCGCTGCCTATGAGGATTTAGAGAAAAAAAGTATCGATTATGCTTTGATGGAAAAAACTCAACTCGCTTACGTTTTACCCGCTAATTTCGGTTGGGATGATCTAGGAGATTGGAATTCTCTGGAAAGATTACTAGAAGCAAAGGGCAAAAATATTGAACTGGCCAATCATGTCAGTTTGGATACGGAAGGCTCTATTATCTATGCTAGTGATGAGGAGGAAGTGATCGTTACTATTGGTTTAAAAGATCTGGTAATTGTTCGCGACGGGAAAGCGACTCTCGTTGTCCACAAAGATCGTACCCAAGATATTAAACAGGTTCTCAAACAATTACAAACCGATCCCAAATTAGAGAAATTGTTATAGGATCGATATTAGTTACCAGCTTTTTCAGTAATCAGTGATCAGTAAACAGTAACCAGTGAAAAGACAGTAGGAAACTTCTATTTAATACTGCTAACTTAAAACTCAAATCTGATAACTGATAACTGATAACTGATAACTGATAACTGATAACTGATAACTGATAACTGATAACTGATAACTGATAACTGATAACTGATAACTGATAACTGATAACTGATAACTGATAACTGATAACTGATAATACCGTGTTCTCACTCCCCCAAACCAGTCAAAGACAAAAAGAAATCCTTGAGATAGTTCTCGGCAACGGTTGGGACTATATGCGCGGGGTTTTAACCCTAGGAAAAACAGAAAATCCCCAGATTCCTACCCCAGAAGTTCTCAAAAAAATCCTCGTGGAATTGGGGCCTTTTTATGTCAAATTGGGACAGTTACTTAGTACCCGTCCCGATCTGCTCCCTGCTAATTATATCGAGGCTTTAACTGCCCTACAAGCGCAAGTTCCTCCCGTTGCTTGGACAGATATAGAAATAGTCATCACCGAACAGTTAGCAAAACCGATCGAACAGGTATTTAAGTATATTAATCCCCAACCGATCGCCGCAGGCTCGATCGGGCAAATTCATCGGGCAACTTTATTATCTGGGGAGGAAGTAGCGATTAAAGTCTTGCGTCCGGGGATCGAAAAAATTGTCGCCCAAGATAGTGCCTTAATTAAGGGAATTGCTGATTTAGTTGCCCTAACAGAATTTGGTCAAAGTTATGACGTTGTTGACTTAGCAGAGGAGTTTATTAAAGCAGTTAATGCGGAATTAGATTTCACCCAAGAAGGTCATTATACTGACCAATTACGCTATAATTTAACCCAGAGTCGTTGGTCAGAACCCAAACAGTTAGTTATTCCTAAAATTTATTGGCACTTAACTAATTCCAGGCTATTAGTGTTAGAATGGTTAGAAGGAAAACAAATTTTAGAGGCTGATGTTTCTAGACCGCCAACTGAGCAAGCAATTTCCCAAAGAAAAAGCGAAATAACGAGGATTTTGTTTCGGTCATTTTTTCAACAAATTTATATTGATGGCTTTTTTCATGCCGATCCTCATCCGGGTAATATTTTCTATCTTGACGATGGTAGAGTAGCTTTAATTGACTGTGGCATGGTGGGCAGATTAGACCCGCAAACTCAACAAATTTTAACAGAATTGTTATTAGCAATTGTTGACTTAGATGCCAAAAGATGCAGTCAACTAACTATTAAACTATCCGAGTCAGTAGTCCCGATTACTTTAGTACAATTAGAGGTGGATTATGAGCGGATGTTGCGAAAATATTATAACCTCAATTTAAATCAAATTAACTTTAGTGAGGTAGTTTATGAACTTTTGCAAATTGCCCGTCGCAATAGAATTAAACTTCCGGGTAATTTAGGTTTATTCGCCAAAAGTCTCGCTAATTTAGAAGGAACTGCCCGAAAATTTAATCCTGATATTAATATCCTAGAAGAAGTCAAACCGCTATTAACTAATATTCTTGAACAACAGTTAATCGGTAGCACTCCCCTACAAACTGCCCTAAGAACAGTTTTAGACTTGAAATCTTTTTCCCTGAAATCTCCCCGTCAAATCGAAGTTTTACTAGATAGTTTAACCTCAGAAACTTTAAATGTTAATCTAAAAATTCGGGAATTAGATAATCTCCGTCGCAGTTTAGATAATTCCGCCAATCGACTAGCTTTTAGTGTGATTATTGGTTCCTTAATTATCGGGGCTGCTATTGTTACGGCCAGCACCCAATCTCGGCAATTAACTATTATTAGTACCGTATTATTTGCTACAGCTAGTTTTATCGGTTTATGGTTAGTTGTCGGTATCCTGCGATCGGGAAGATTGCGCTAGAAATTATCGCCATTAAATTAAGATTTGTTGTTGTAAAAATTTCGCCCACCGACTAGCCAATTCAACTTCAGTAAAGGGAATTTTTTCAGGCGATCGCTCCTTAAAAATAAATTCTAGAAAAGGGGAACCCTGCGGGGGAAGAGCATCTAAATCCACCACTTGATTATTAACTAACAGACGGATTTCTTTTACCTCCTCTAGGGAAAAAGTTTGTAAATTAATCACTCCCTTACGAGTTGGTTTTCCCCAAGTGATAATTTTATCTTTTTGACCTAAGACAGAATATATATCATACTTAGCTCGATCGAAGTTTTCCGCCCATTGTCGATAGATTTCCACTTTTTGGTATTCATTCCAACCACTCCAAGCCAACCAAATAAACAGAATTAATAAAGGTGTCCACAATAACCCGCGTTCCATAAACTATCGCCCCAAAATCCTAGTCAATTAATCATATTTTAGGCTAATTTGCAGCCCAGAATTATCAGCCGTCGGCCTTTTTTCCCCACTTCCCAACCCGAAACGGTCAAACCCTTTGCTAATTTTTGGCTTTTTACTTGCTATAATCGAGTGTCGAATTTGAGTAGGAGACGGGAGAAAATGGCCGATTGGCAGGAAATAGAGGGGGGGATCACGGCCCCAAAAGGATTTAAATCCGCAGGGATGGCCGCGGGGCTAAAACCGTCCGGTTTGCCCGATTTAGCCCTAATTGTCTCGGAAACAGAAGCGATCGCCGCAGGAGTCTTTACCACCAGTCAAGTGCGGGCCGCTTGCGTCGATTATTGCCGTCAACGCCTCCAAACTAAAGCCAGCGCCAGGGCGATTTTGTGTAATGCTGGCCAAGCAAACGCCGCCACGGGGGAAGCTGGATGGCAAGACGCTCTCGATAGTGCCGCCGCCTTGAGCCAAGTTTTAGGGATTCCCGCCGATGCAATTTTGCTGGCTTCTACAGGGGTCATCGGGCAACGGATTCGCATGGATGCGTTAACCGCCGCTTTACCGACCTTAGCGGGTTTATTGTCGGAAAATGGCGGCGAAAGCACGTCCCGGGCGATTATGACCACGGATCTAGTCCCCAAATCGATCGCCTTGCAAACCACCATCGATGGTCGTCCGGTCACAATTGGGGGAATTGCCAAGGGATCGGGGATGATTCACCCGAATATGGCGACGATGCTCTCCTTTATTACCTGTGATGCTGCAGTATCGACGGTTCTCTGGCAAAATATGTTAAGTCGGGCGGCTAATAAAAGTTTTAATCAGATTACGGTGGATGGGGACACCAGTACCAATGACAGTCTGATCGCCTTGGCTAACGGTCAATCGCGCACCACAGCGATCACAGAAATGGGCCGGGATGCCCAAAAGTTAGAGGCCATGTTAACGGAAGTTTGTCAATACTTGGCTAAAGCGATCGCCCGGGATGGGGAAGGAGCCACCTGTTTAATAGAAGTGCGGGTTTCGGGGGCGGCCGATGATCAGTCCGCTCGTCAGATTGCTCGCACCATTGCCGGTTCTTCCTTGGTAAAATCGGCGGTTTTCGGTCGGGATCCCAACTGGGGACGAATTGCGGCGGCCGCGGGCCGGGCCGGGATAGTCTTTCATCAAGAAGACCTGCAAATTAAGTTAGGCGACTTCGTGATGATGGAAAATGGTCAACCTCTGGCGTTCGATCGAGCTAGTGCCAGTAATTACCTGAAAGCGGCAGCAAGCGGGGCTTATTTACGAGAAGATACCGTTTTAATGTCTATCTGTATCGGTAACGGTTCAGGAACAGGTACGGCCTGGGGTTGCGATCTTAGTTACGATTACGTCAAAATTAACGCCGAGTACACCACTTAAAGCGATCGATTCTCTAAACAGGCTCTCTTGTCCTTGCTGGATTGTATCCCAACAGCTTGATCAAAGGTTGACGTTAGGCTCTAGTCTATACCGACAATCTCGATGATCGATCCTGTTGATTACACAGCAGCCAAGAGAGCCGATTACCCGATTAACAGACAAACTTTAATGGTTGGATTGTAAGTAGCTGGTTATAATTAAATTAAAAATGGATTTTAGGTTCGATCCCCCCTGCCCCCCTTGATAAGCTATCCATTAGTCACATCTTTCTTAACATAAAATTTGACAAAAAGAGAAAAGTGTGCAA
>NZ_JADEVX010000355.1:0-1477 GCF_015207925.1 Microcystis sp. LEGE 00066
CCCCACCCCCAGCACCATCGCCACGGCGGTCAAAGGTAGGCGATAGCCGCCCGCAATACCGGCCGCTGCCCCCGCCGCACCGGCCAGATCCCCCGGAATCTCAAAGGTGGTGGCGAACACCCGGCCACTGAGGTCGCCGATCGCCAGAAAAGGGACAAACACGCCGCCACAGCCCCCGGCTAAAACCGCAGCGGTAGTGGCCGCAGCCCGGAGCAGAGCTACTGCCAACAGGTGATAAGGAGTTGTTTCAATGTTTTCGGCCCAGTCGATAGCAGCTCTCCCCGGCCCAAAAGCCGCTGCTGGAGTCGCCACCCGTCCGATCACGATCGCCAATAATAGCATCATCAGGCCACCGATCAGGAGACGAGTGGCGGGCTTGTTCCGCAAGCCTCTGGCCCAGTAGATCGCCTCACCGGTGAGGGCTGTAATCATGCCAGCGATCGCTCCGATCAATAAAGTGGCACCCACCGCATCCCAGAAGTCAGTCGGGGCAACCTGCGGCACCACCAGCTGGATCAGTTGCAGCTTAAAGGCAGCGTTGACTCCCCATCCCACCAGTCCCCCGGCTAACATTGCTGCCACTCGCTCCGGGGTGATCGGAACCTGGCGTCGCTGACTCAACTCAAACATAAAGAAGCTGCCCACCAGAGGGATTCCCATCAGGGCAGAAACACTGGCCGCTCCGCCACCGATGGCCAGGGGCCGCACCAGTTGACCCAGGGCTGGATTTATGCTACCCAACCAGGTTCCCGTTGCCACGCCAATATGAGCCGCCGGTGATTCCGTTCCCATGGGCGCACCCAGTCCAACAGTGGAGAGGATGGCTAGGGCCCGCAACGGTGCTAGATTCCAGGGGAAGCGCTCTTCGTCCCCAGATGCGTTCACCACGTCACCGGTCAGATCGGCCCGAGCAATGTCATGGGGGAAGGAGTACCAGGACAGGAGAGAACCCCAGCGGCCAGAGGCAGTGGCCTCGCGGGGAGCTAAGGTCTGCACGGGTTGGCCCCTACCCAGTCCAAACAGGACTAGCACTGCTAAGGTAACGCCCACCAGAGGCAGCAGCAGTAGCCAGACGTTGCCTAGGCCAGAGGCAATTCTCAGGGTTTGCTTAATTGCCTCAGTCAGCAGTACCGCAGCCAGAGAGCCGATCAAACCGCCGAGCAGACCAGCAACGGCCCATGGGCCTACCCTGGTTAACAGAAGTTGTAGTTTGTTATTTAGCATCACGCAAGGAAAGTTAAGCTTTTATTGTTCCGATAGCAAGTCCATTTGAGTTGTCAAGCAAAACACCCTGAAAGTCTTTACCTAAAATGTCGGCTTGAAGGCTCTTGACATCCTCACCGTCCGTTTACGGACGGCGATTCCCAAACCTCACGATTTAGGTTTCTGCTTCTTTCCCGAAGGATTTTTCGCACCTGCCTTAACAGATTTACTCTGTTCTGGTCTTATGGTCGCTCTACAGACTGACACCGCAAGC
>NZ_JADEVX010000356.1:0-1477 GCF_015207925.1 Microcystis sp. LEGE 00066
TCTCTTCTTCCGTTACGTCATTTCTTCGGCTAACATTTAAAATATCTCCTTCTTTTAATTGTTCGAGTATATTCTCGGCTAGTCTTTTCGTATAGGTTCGTTTCTTGGCGACAAAATCTAACTCTTCACTAAAGGGTTTTCGACAATTATCGCACTTAAATTGACGACGATTAACCTGTAGGTACACTGGTTGACCTGAGATTGGTAAATCTTTGACTAAATGTCGATGATTTTGGTGGAGTTTATCGCTCTCTAACCCACAACGAGGACAGATTGCTTTTTGATTTTTCGATTCGATTTGGCAAACTA
Organism: Microcystis sp. LEGE 00066; assembly: GCF_015207925.1. NCBI lineage: Bacteria > Bacillati > Cyanobacteriota > Cyanophyceae > Chroococcales > Microcystaceae > Microcystis > Microcystis sp. LEGE 00066. The sequence continues at coordinate 310 of NZ_JADEVX010000356.1, forward strand.
TACCGATATTTTCTAGGTGTAGATAGCCTTGAATAGACGTTCCTTTTAGGTTCAAAAATTTGTCAAGTATCATAAGTAAAATACTCTGGTTTTTGGCTATTATATCAAATCTTAACTCGATTGTCTATCTTTTGATATTAACTTGTTTGTGCCGTAAGTGTCTCCCTGTATAGATTTCAGCTACTTTTAGGCGTAGGTACTCTCATCGAATTTTATTTTAAGTTAATTATTTGCATAACAATTCCCGAAGAGCCAGATGACTTCTATCAAAGTTTTGAAAAGCACTGTCAGTCTCTCCCTCAATTAACATCATTTGTTGGGGAGAAATTGTGTCGTTCTCGTCTAGGCTTGAGCGAAGTCATGACGATAGTAATTGCTTTTCATGGTTCCGGCTATCGGACATTCAAAGAATTTTACACCTTGCAAGTTCTTCCCCATTGGAAAAAAGCCTTTCCTCAGCTAGTAAGCTATAATCGTTTTGTGGAATTAATGCCTTGGTCGATGATGTTGTTATGTTGTTTTTTACAGACTTGCAAAGGAGAAATAACAGGAATAAGCTTTATTGATTCTACTCCGATAGAAGTTTGTCATCCTTGTCCTAGCAAGTCACACCGAGTTTTTAAAGGTTTAGTTGGTTGGGGTAAAAATTCTGTGGGTTGGCATTATGGATTTAAACTACATTTAATTATCAATGACCGGGGAGAACTCTTGGCTTTTAAGCTAACACCCGCTAATACTGATGACCGGAAACCTGTCCCTGATCTTACCAAAGATCTCATCGGTAAATTATTTGGAGACCGGGGCTATATTTCTCAAGAACTCTTTGAAAAACTGGCTCTTCGTTACTTGTTATGGTTCGATAGGGGGGCATAAATCAACAAAATCTTTATCTGGTAAGGGATTTAATTGATTAGTTCGCTTTAGATAAAAAACAATTGATAAAAATCGCCCAATGTCTTTCTCTATAAGGGTTCCATCCCTTATAACTCCCGTCTATTGCATAAGACAAACCGAAGAACCGAAAAACTTTATGAAAGAGGCTTACAATTAATTACCCGCTCCAAAAAGAAGATGAAGCAAAAATTAGTCAAAATTATTGATAAAATCTTGCTTCGCAAGCGTTCTTTAATTGAAACAGTTAACGACGAACTGAAAAATATCTGCCAGA
>NZ_JADEVX010000357.1:0-1475 GCF_015207925.1 Microcystis sp. LEGE 00066
CCCCACTCCCCACTCCCCCTAATCTTGCCACTTATGACCGTAGGATCCAGCTTACAACAGTTAAAAATAGCTTCATCGGGAAGATTACCCAGCAGTTACGGGGTCTATTTTAAGAATACCCTGGTGGCCCTCTGTCATGCTCTTGAAGATCATATTTTGCAAACTAGCAGCCCAGACAGTACAAATAAACCACTGGTTTTAGTCACCTTTCAACAGGGAAAATGGTATTTACAGGAAGCAGAGCGCTATTTAGATATGGCTCGCTCTTCTCGTCATATTGCGATCGCTGCCGTGGCCGATAGTGGTTTTTCTGAGCATAAAACTGGCAGTTTAGAGAATGTTTCGCTAGTGAACTTAGATAATAGCGATAGTTTGGTTAATGAGTGGAATTTAATCATTCTTTCCCCCGATTACGCCTCCATGGTACTCTGTCATGAGTTATCCCCAGAAGAATACCGGTCCGATAGTCAACCCCAAATAGACACGGAGCGAAAATTCTACGGTTTATGGACATTCGATCGCGATTTAGTCGAAAAAGCCGCTAGTATCTTAATTGAGCGTCTGCATCCCTATAATCCCAGTCTAGCGGCCGATTTAAGCAGACAACAGCAGGAAATTAGTCAAAATATTAATCCCATTCCCACGGATTTAACCGGAGTAGTCTCTCGCATTGTCACCTATCTGCAAACCAGTCAACAGCAGTTAGTCACCGTCAGCAGACAAACGCGAGAATTAAGCGACTTAGAAGGACAAGCATCCCGTTTAAATAAAAATTTAGCCGCGAATAAACTGCAAGCTTTTCTAAGAATGGCTCAAAAGGTCGATGAAAGAGATATTGATAATCCCCTTGCTTCCCTACAGGTGGCCGCTTTAGCGGAAATGTTGGGACAATTGCTCGATTTACCCACCCTGAGATTGCGACGCTTACGATTAGCAGGTTTATTATACCGCATCGGTCTAGCGGAGGCTCCGATTGAAGTTTTTAGACAGCGTGCCAGTCAGTTAGAGGGAGCAAATGCGTTATTTTGGCGGGATCGATCGGTATTAGGAGCGCAATTACTCGCCACTATGCCCGAATTAGCCCCAATTCAACAGATTATTTACCATGAGTTTGAATACTGGGATGGTAGCGGCGTTCCCAATGGTTTAAAAGGGGAAGAAATCAGCCTAGAGTCGAGAATTTTAGGATTATCAGCCTATTTTCAGGAATTAACTCAACCGCGAGGCGACCGACTAGCTCTAGATTTAGGAGAGGCCCTAGAACGCTGTCAAAATTATAGCGGGATTCGTTTTGATCCCGCTTTGGTAGAAAAATTAAGTTCGGTAATTCGTCTGTGCGAAATGGGGTGGATGCAATTACCCGATCGCCCTAGTCAAGTCCCCGCCGTCTGGTTAGAATCAGTTTAGATTAGGGTCTGCTGAAAAAGTTTTTCGGTGGGGGTAGGGTGTGGGGTGTGGGGTGTGGGGTTTTACCC
>NZ_JADEVX010000186.1:0-7985 GCF_015207925.1 Microcystis sp. LEGE 00066
GGGGTGTAGGGTGTGGGGAGATTTTTTTCTGTAAAAAGGCAGCTCCGAGCTTAGGGACTTGCGCTTTGATAATGTACCTTTTGGGCGAACGCAGTTCGCCCCTACATTGTGAAGAAAATCCGTTACTGTAGGGGCGCAAAGCTTGCGCCCTCCGATCAATTGGGATATTATTTCCACGCAAGTCCCTTATCGCTTAATACTACTGACTGATAACTTACCCACTGATAACTGATAACTGATAACTGATGCAAGGCTGACAGCTAATATTGATATCGATCGCGATTGAGGACTAGGGTGGCATTTTTAGCGACAAAATCGATAATTTTTTTGGCCACATCCACACCGGTGGCCGCTTCTATTCCTTCCAAACCGGGAGAGGAATTGACCTCGATAACCACAGGCCCGTGATTGGACCGCAATAAGTCCACACCCGCAACCCGTAAACCCATGGCTTTAGTGGCCCGTATAGCCGTACTGCGTTCCTCCGGGGTTAATTTTATCTTTTCTGCTTTGCCACCGCGGTGAAGATTAGAACGAAAATCGCCCTCGGCCCCCTGTCGCTTCATCGAGGCTACCACTTTTCCATCGATGACAAAACAGCGCAGATCTGCCCCACTGGCCTCTTTAATATACTCTTGTACTAGAATATTAGCCTCTAATTGCCGAAAAGCTTCAATAACTGACTTGGCTGCTTGGTCGGTTTCCGCTAAAACTACGCCAATACCTTGGGTTCCTTCTAATAATTTAATCACTAGGGGGGTGCCGCCGACCGTTTCGATTAAACCATCGATATCTTCAATTGCGTGAGCAATTCCCGTCACCGGTAAACCTATCCCTTCCCGAGCGAGGATTTGCAGACAACGCAATTTATCCCGCGACCGGGAAATTGCCTGGGAGTCGTTGGCAGTAAAAACATTCATCACCTCGAATTGTCGGACGACTGCGGTTCCATAGAAGGTTTTTGAGGCGGCAATGCGGGGAATAATCGCGTCGAAACTCTCCAAGGGTTTACCGTTATAGACAACCGTGGGTTTATGGGAGGTGATGTTCATGTAACAGCGCAAATAATTGATCACTCGTACCTCATGACCTTGGGCTTCTCCCGCTTCTTTCAGTCGCTTGGTCGAATAAAGAGAAGCATCTTGGGATAAAATAGCGATTTTCATAAATTTTCGCTTAAATATTGCTTTTACAACTAAATAGCTCTTTATTTTCCCATATTGACTTTTTTTGCTGGCAACTCATAAAATTTCTGTTCTCGATCGAAGTCCATCGATCATTATGGCGCTGACAGTTCCCCTTGAACAGTTAAGTTAAATGAAAAGTAAAAAAGATCAAGCTTAAGACTAGATTTACTTTTGTCGTCAGGCTCAGTTTAAGTAGCTGGTTATAATTAAATTAAAAATGGATTTGAGGTTCGATCCCCCCTGCCCCCCTTGATAAGGGGGATGCCGATAGGCGGGGGTATCTGAAAACTTTTAACACCTACCTACTTAAGTTATAGTTTTAAGTATTTAATTGACTAACAAAGACTAGAGAAGGAGCAAAGGGAAAAATGTCAATTAATGAATACAATTTTCTTAGAGTTTTGCTACTAGGGATGATCGATCGGTTAGAATGATAAGGTGATCAACGATAATAATTATGACTTTACTAGCGAAATCTTTAGAGGAACTGACCGACTGGGTAAAAGACCAGGGACAACCCGCTTATCGGGGTAAACAATTACACCAATGGCTATACGAAAAAGGGGTGCATTCTTTGGCGGATATTTCCGTATTTCCCCAAGAATGGCGCAGCAAGCTGGCGGATTATCCTATCGGTCGTTCCCTTATACATTATCGCAGTGTAGCACCCGATCGCACTCGTAAATATCTGCTAAAACTGGCCGATGGTTTAATTATCGAAGCGGTGGGAATTCCTAGTGAAAAAAGATTAACAGTCTGTGTTTCTTCCCAAGTGGGTTGTCCGATGGCCTGTGATTTTTGTGCCACAGGAAAAGGTGGTTTTACTCGTAATTTAAAAGCCTATGAAATCGTTGACCAAGTGTTAACAGTACAGGAGGATTTTCAACAGCGAGTTAGTCATGTGGTATTTATGGGTATGGGGGAACCTTTATTAAATATCCCCGAAGTGGTGACAGCAATTCATTCCCTGAATCAAGATGTGGGGATCGGTCAGCGTTGTTTAACGATTTCTACCGTGGGATTGCCTCATAAGATCAAGCAACTAGCCGAACATAATTTGCAAGTAACTTTTGCTGTTAGTCTTCATGCTTCTAATCAACAAGTTCGAGCTAAATTAATCCCCAGTGCCGACCATTATCCCCTAACTAATCTGATCCAAGACTGTCAGGAATACGTTCAAATCACGGGACGAAGGGTGACATTTGAATACATTCTGTTAGCGGGAGTGAATGATTTACCCGAACACGCAAGGGAATTAGTCAAACTGGTAAAAGGGTTTCAATCTCACGTCAATTTAATCCCCTATAATCCCATTCAGGAGGTGGATTATCAACGGCCTGATGAAAAGAGAATTAAGGCTTTTAAAACTATTTTAGAACAGGAGAAAGTCGCCGTTACTGTCCGTTATTCGAGAGGTTTAGCGGCAGATGCGGCCTGTGGACAATTGCGATCGAGCGTCATGGTACAATAAACAGGCGTAAATCAGCCATTAACTAGGGTTGGCTGAATAAATCTAAAAACCTTGTTGGGTAAGACTTTTAGACTTTGGGGAAATCAAAAAGTGCCAGCCATTCGAGGGAGCGGGGGGAAGTTTCAGGGAAAAAGTCCCTTAAAATAAAACCCTACACCCTGCCCCCACGAGAAACTTTTTGCCGCAAACCCTAACTAGATTGCTAGTCTCCCTGCTAGGCTAAACTAGAGAACTATAACATCAATGTAGGAGCCATTTCGATGCAAAGTCTCTCTAGTGCCAAAGAAAATCGCCTTTTTGTCTATGAAGTCGTCGGTTTAAGTCAAAATGACAAGACTGATAACCTAGATTATTCTATCCGTAAGAGTGGCAGTGTCTTTTTAACCGTTCCCTATAGCCGCATGAATCAAGAAATGCGTCGGATTACCCGTTTAGGCGCTCGCATCGTCAGCATTAAACCCTTAAACGCTGCTGCAGCCGAGTAGTTCATAAAATAATTATTGCTAATATCTGTCCCCCGCTCTTGTCCTCATCAGGCCAACCCGGGGGATTTCTAGCATAAATGGGCAAAAGTAACATAAATCTTAATAAAAAGTAAAATGCTGCAAATGTAACAGATTTTAACCAGAGACTTGACCTATCCTATCCAAAAGGATAAAAGCGATGTCTGTGGTTTTTTTAAGATAACTCTCAATTAGGCCTAGGTGTAGTATACCGATGGTAGGCTAAACTATGGAACGATTATCGTGACTTGAGTTGGGAGTTATATTTAATGTACAGTCCGAGTACACTAGCGGGAAACCGTTTATTTGTTTACGAAGTGGCGGGTCTTAATCAAAACGACAATACTGACAGCTTGGATTATTCAATCCGTCAGAGTGGAAGCGTGTTTTTCACGGTTCCCTACAGTCGCATGAATCAAGAAATGCGTCGGATTACCCGTTTAGGTGGTCGTATCGTCAGCATCAAACCCTTCAATGGGATTGCCCCCGTAGCAACTGTTTCTAGTGCCTCCACACCACAGCCAATCGCTCAATCATCGCCCGTCCCCGAACAGACCAAGAAAAAGGCCATGACTCAAGCGAAAGAAAAAACAGATATCCCCGTCAATATCTACCGTCCGAACCAACCCTTTATCGGCAAATGTATCGAGAATTATCCTCTCGTTGATGAGGGGGGTATCGGCATCGTACAACACGTCACCTTTGACCTTTCCGGGAGCGATTTACGCTATTTAGAAGGGCAAAGTATCGGTATTATCCCTCCGGGTACCGATGCTAATGGCAAACCTCATAAATTGAGACTCTATTCGATCGCCTCCACCCGTCATGGTGATAAATTAGACGATAAAACCGTATCCCTCTGCGTGCGTCAGTTAGAATACCAGCACCCAGAAACCAAGGAAACCGTTTATGGAGTTTGTTCCACCCATCTCTGTAATATAGGGGTGGGGGACGATGTGGCTATTACTGGTCCCGTGGGTAAGGAAATGCTGCTACCGGGTGATGAAGATGCCACTATCATTATGATGGCCACCGGGACGGGAATCGCTCCCTTCCGGGCTTTCCTCTGGCGGATGTTCAAGGAACAACACGAAGATTATAAATTCAAAGGTCTAGCTTGGTTGATTTTCGGAGTTCCCAAAACGGCCAATATTCTCTACCAAGAAGAATTAGAGAAAATCGCGGCGGAATTCCCCGATAACTTCCGTCTCACCTATGCCATCAGCCGGGAACAGCAAAATCCCCAGGGCGGTAGAATGTATATTCAACACCGGGTAGCCGAACACGCTGACGAAATCTGGAATCTACTCCAAAGTCCCAAAACCCACGCTTATATGTGCGGACTGAAAGGGATGGAAGATGGTATCGACGGTGCTATCAGTGGCGCTGCCAATAAAAATGGCACCGATTGGTCTGTCTATCAGAAACAACTGAAAAAAGAACATCGCTGGCACGTAGAAACCTACTAAACCAGAAAGGTTCTCTGAAAATTTTTGCGGGTGGGCATTGCCCACCTTTTTTGTCTTGGCTTCGGTTAAGATAAGTAGCTGGTTATAATTAAATTAAAAATGGATTTTAGGTTCGATCCCCCCTACCCCCCTTAATAAGGGGGGTGCCGATAGGCGGGGGGATCTGAAAGTTTTTAATACCTATCTACTTAGGTTTCTTAAAAGGCTTTTAATAAAAGATGAAATTCTCTCGACGCTTTTTTCCCGTTTTCCTTGCCCTCTGCCTACTGTTTATTTTGCTGCCCCGGGCCTGGAGTTTTACTAATAGCCAAAAAGAAATTCTGGCCGATTTAAAAACAGCCGAGATTATTTATCTGGGAGAAAGGCACGATAGTCAGGCCAACCATCAGGCCCAATTAGCTATTATCGAGTATTTACAGGCTAATAATCCCCAAATAGCGATCGCTTTTGAGATGTTTCAACGTCCTTACCAAATCTATTTGGATCAGTATTTAGCCGGCAAAATTAGCGAAAATCAGTTGAGAGAAAAAAGTGAATACGACCAACGTTGGGGATTTGATTGGGAATTTTACGCCCCGATCCTGCGCTTGGCCAAGGCGAAAAAACTACCATTGATCGCCCTCAATACACCCACGGAAATCACTAGAAAAGTGGCACAGGAGGGCTTAGAAAGCCTCTCCACCTCAGAAATGACCTACATTCCCCCTAAAAGCGAAATAAACCAGGATAACGAGGAGTACCGTCAACAGATCTTAGCCGTTTATCAGCAACACACGGGGGGCAGTAGTCAGGGATTCGATCGCTTTTTTTTGGCACAGGTTCTCTGGGATGAAACCATGGCCGATGCGATCGCTAAATTCTGGCAAGCTCATCCCGAATATCAGATCATCGTCCTAGCAGGAAAAGGTCATATTGCCTACGGTTACGGTATTCCCAGTCGAGTCCAAAGAAGATTAGGCGATCGCGTCAGCCAGCGCTCGGTTTTCTTGGGAAACACTCCCCAATCATCACCAGCAGAAACCAAAAAACCCGCCGATTATTTTTGGCAAGGGCAAAATTAAGCCAGTCAGGAGCTAGGAAGCAAGGGATGATAAGCTAAGATGCCAGTCTTTCAATTTAGTAGATAATAGGTCTGAAAAACTGAGGCTATTTTATGATTAATTTAACCTGTCAAGATACCGAAACGCTCGATCGCATTTTAGCTGTGACTCGTGCCGTGGGTTGGGGTGGTGCTAAAATTCTCCAATCCTACTACCGCGGTGAACAGGATTTAGCCATCAACGAGAAGAAAAAAGGCGGACCCGTGACGGCGGCGGATTTAGCGGCAAATCATTATATTTTAGGAGAATTACAAACAAATTTTTCTGATATCGACTTTGGTTATCTGAGCGAGGAAACCCACCAGGGTAATGAAGCTATCCCGAAAGATTGGGTATGGATTATCGATCCTTTGGACGGAACCCGCGATTTTATCGACAAAACGGGAGAATATGCCCTACATATCGCCTTATGTTATCAGGGAACACCGATCATCGCCGTGGTTGCCCTACCGGATCAAGAAAAACTCTATTTTGCCCAAAAAGGAAAAGGCACTTTTCTAGAAACTAGCGACGGCAATATTACACAGGTAAAAGTTGCCAATAAAGATAAAATTACCGATCTCTATCTGGTGGTTAGTCGTACCCATCGCGACCAACGTTTTGATAATCTATTAAGTCAAATACCCTTCTTCGGTAAAAATTATGTGGGTAGTGTGGGCTGTAAAATAGCCACGATCCTCGAACAAAAATCCGATGTTTATATCTCCCTATCGGGGAAATCGGCGGCTAAAGACTGGGATTTTGCCGCTCCAGAGTTGATTTTAACGGAAGCAGGCGGCAAATTTTCCTATTTTGACGGTCAACCAGTGCGCTATAATCGCGGCGATGTGCGGCAATGGGGGGGGATCATGGCCAGTAATGGTCCTTGTCATCAACAACTTTGTCAGTTGTCCACGGCAATCCTCGCCCAAATTGATGCCACTGTCTAATTTCTGCTCTCTTATTCTTTGTGTGATCGGTTTAACTTATATAGGAGCGATCAATCTTTGTGTCCTTTGTGTCTTTGTGGTTCGTTCTAGTCCTTCGCCGGCGGTACTGTATCTTAGAATACATTTTACCCACCAAACCCAAGAGAGCTTAATTTCTGCCCCCCTAACCGAGAATCAGAGATCGGTAGAATGGAAAAAAACCAGATCGAGCAATGTTACGGTTAAAAACTTGGCAAGGATTGATTTTAGCAGTTCCGATCGCAGCCGTGGTCATCTTTCTGATCGTGGCCGCCAGTGTCCAGATCAATCAATGGGGTTTGAATTGGATTTGGGCAGTTTTTACCCTGATTTTTGTCGCTTGGCGCTTCCTGTTGGTCAAATGGACGCGCCCAGCAGTCGGGGAAATTGAAGCCGCCATTGGGGAAATTAAGGCAGAATTAACCCCTCCTGAGGGTGATTCCGGGGGCAATGTCGAGGAAATTATCGAGAGGATTATCGTCGAGGCCCGCAATGATCGGCCGGTTTGGGAAGATTGGGCGACTTTTTGGCAACGCTGTCAGGATTTGGTCAGTGCCATCGCTCATATATATTACCCCGATGTCAAGTACCCCTTATTAAATATTTACATTCCCCAGGCCTACGGTTTAATTCGGGGAACCGTGGATGATAGCGATCGCTGGATGCAGAATCTTTCCCCGGCCCTGAATCAAATCACCATCGGCCAAGCCTATCAGGCCTACGAAGTTTATCAAAAATTGCAACCCTCGGCCCAGAAACTTTGGCAGGTCTGGAATTGGGCGCAATGGGTAATCAATCCCGCTGCGGCTGTGGCTAAAGTGGCTAGTCAAAAGTACAGCGATCGAGCGGATCAGCAATTATTAGTCAATTTAGGGCAAGTTTTGCGGGAAAATGCCCTGAGAAATCTCTCTCGCCAAGCAGTGTTACTCTACAGTGGCAGTAATCTCGCCCCCACTCTCCCCACCAAGACCAAAATCGCCACCACTACTCTCAAGGAAATTCTCGCCCAAGCGGAACCAATCACGGAAATCGATCGCCAACCGGTTAACATTCTGCTGGTTGGACGCACCGGGGCCGGCAAAAGCAGTTTAATTAATACTCTCTTTCGGGCCGATTTAGCACAAGTGGATCTATTGCCTAGTACCGATGCGATTCAATCCTACCATTGGCAAACCCCAGAAGGGGACGAGTTAATCCTCTGGGATACCCCAGGCTATGAACAGTCAAATCGGGCTGAGTATCGGCAAAAAGTTCTTAATTATGCCAAAAACGCCGATTTATTAATTCTTGTCACCCCCGCCCTCGATC
>NZ_JADEVX010000358.1:0-1467 GCF_015207925.1 Microcystis sp. LEGE 00066
GACTAAGGGGGGATCGGCACCCCCCTTATCAAGGGGGGCAGGGGGGATCAAAGACAAAATCTATCTTCAATTTAATTGAAACCACTTACTTAATTGGCTGTTAAAACCCGAAAAAAAAGGGCGAACAAAATTCACCCTAACAGATAAAGTAATCATCCTACAAAGTGCCGATAAACTTATCAATGCGATCGAATCCTTTTTCAATCGTCTTTAGGTCTGTAGCATAGGAAAGACGAATACAATCATCAGCACCGAAAGCAATACCGGGGATAGCAGCCACTTTTTGGGTTTCTAGGAGTTTCTGACAAAAATCCCGGGATTTTAAACCAGTTTGACTAATATCGATAAACACATAAAAAGCACCGTTGGGAGTAGGACAATTGAGTCCAGAGAGCGATCGCACTCGTTCTAAAATATACTGTCGGCGCTCGCTAAAAGCTTTGACCATTTCCTCGATGCAATCTTGGGGACTCTCTAAAGCAGCGATCGCACCGTACTGGGCAAAAGTGCAGACATTAGAGGTACTATGACCTTGGATCTTAGTCATAGCCTTGACAATTTCCACCGGTCCTGCTATGTAACCGACGCGCCACCCCGTCATCGAGAAAGCTTTAGCAAAACCATTACTAATAATACTGCGCTGAAAGATTTCCGGACCTAAAGAAGCGATACTGCGGTGAATCGCGCCATCATAGAGGATTTTCTCGTAAATTTCATCAGAAACCACTAAAATATCCTTTTCAACCACAATTTTTGCTAAAGCTGCGATTTCTTCGGGAGTATAGACAATACCGGTGGGATTAGAGGGAGAATTGAAAACAAATAATTTAGTTTTCGGTGTAATTGCCGCTTCTAGCTGTTCGGGGGTGATTTTATACTGATTCTCTAGGCTAGTGTTCACTATAACCGATGTTCCCCCCGCTAACGTCACCATTTCAGGATAACTCAACCAGTAGGGTGCGGGAATAATTACTTCGTCCCCCGCTTCAATTAACGCCATGATTAGATTGTAGAGAGACTGTTTACCGCCATTGGTGACGATGACATTATCGGCATTGTATGCTAGTTGATTATCCCGCAGCAATTTCTCGGCGATGGCTTTTCTTAACCCCGCTTCCCCGGCAGCCGGTCCGTAGCGAGTTTTTCCCTCATCGAGGGCCTTTTTCGCGGCAGCTCTGATGTGAGTGGGTGTGTCGAAATCTGGCTCCCCGGCGCTAAAACTACAGACATCTTCGCCGTTTTTCTTCATTTCCTTGGCCAGAGAGTCGATAGCTAGGGTAAGGGAGGGGGTGACTTGATTGACTCGTGACGCTAGTTTCATAGTATTTTACCCTGAAAGGGCTTTTCTGATGACCTACACAACCTTTAGTATTGTCCATCACCTCGATTGTTCTGGGTGTTTTTTTATATAATCTCCGGAATTGCGGCGCTTAGGGATGGGAGTGGGGTGTGGGGTGTGGGGTGTGG
>NZ_JADEVX010000187.1:0-7794 GCF_015207925.1 Microcystis sp. LEGE 00066
ACTTAATTTGTCCAGCCAACTGTTTTTTTGGGTGATCGCCTCTCCTCAAAAATAGTTACTTTGTACTATATGCCCATGCCAAAATCGGGGTTAATGCTCTATTTATTTCAAAATGAGAATTGCTGGTTAATTTCAGGCATAATTGTGTTAGTCAAAATTGTGCCATCAAGGAGGGTTAGATTATTTTCATCTAATTTAACATCGGTCAAGTTAGCTCCGGTTAGATTAGCTTTGCTCAAATTGGCTCCTGTTAAATCAGCTTTGCTCAAATTGGCATGACTTAAATCGGCTCCTGTTAAATCAGCATTAGTTAAATTAACCTCCAAAAGATTAGCCTTACTGAAGTTACATCCCATCAATTTTGCATCGGAAAGATTGGCCTCACCATCCATTAAATTGACTTGGCTGAAATTCAGTCCCCGAAAATCTCGTTCGCCAATTTTGTACAAATATGTCAATTCTTTCGTGCTATGAATATCAGGGTGATATTCCTTGGGTGCATAAACGGCAATCATCGCTTTGACGTAGGCGAAAAAATAAGCCTTGAGAATATTTTCGTGGGTGTGGATGGTAATAACTTCTTTCCCATCATACTTGACCACCGCCTTGACAGTTACTTCTCCTTTTTGACCCGGTGTCAAGTTGGCCAAATAGATAGATGTAAGGGTATGTTTAACCTCAACTAAATGAGCTAGAGCCTCATTAAAAGCAGTACAAAGTGCATCTACTGAACCTTTTTTAAAGGCTGATTCAGTGTAACGCTCTTGGGTTTTTGTATTACATAGGATAACTGTCGCAGAAGTTAAATTGTTATTAGCACAGAGAATTTCAAAGTTCTCAATTTTCCAGCCTTGAAAAAGCAAAAGATTATCTTCAAAGAATAAGTTGTGTTGAGGCTCGTTTTCTAAAAGCTGATTGAGTTTTACTTTTTCATTTTCCATTGCCGCTTTACCGAGATTTTTGAGAGTTCTTTCGATAGAAGCTGGCGAGGTATCTTTCCCTAAAGACTGTAAGAATAGGGAAGGAGAACCCACAAAAGGATACCCACTGGCAATGAATTCTCGATCTCTGATGGTGATAATACCTGCTAGGCTATACTTTCTGGCAATCTCAACTTGAATTGCCGTTTTTAAATTAACGTTGGGATATTTTTCTAGGTCAATTTCTTTCAAGTTAACTTGACCGACGTTAATCTTACTCAGAAGTTCAATGATCGAACGATTGGCATCTTCTCTAGATTTCAGATTTTTGATATTATGCCAAATTTTGATTAATCCTATTTCGCCGATGTAAGGATTAATTTTTCCTTCTAAAACAAGTCCCATAACCCTAGCAGCTTCCCTGTTAAGAGTCGTCTGATTTCGTAATAAAAACTCTTCAATCAGATCAGCATCAATTAAGACTTTTGGAGCTTGAGAATTGTTATCTTTTGATTGGAATACCTCTAAGTTATCCAGAAAAAAATCAATACCTATTGGAGTCAAAACTTTTTGGGTAGCCGCTTTATGCAGACTAAGCTTAATTTCGTACTGCACAAAATCATCAGATTCGTTTTCGAGATTATTTCTCAAATCCCAAAGTTTTTTAATCACTTGAGGCTCAGGATATTCTCCTAATTTCCTTATGATTTCAGCACGGATATCGCTATCCTGTTCATTGTCTAGTTGAGCTAACAAATCATTAATAATGTCAGCACGGGGAGTGACCGATGTTGGTATCTCGCACAATAACTCTGTGTTTTCCATTTCATTGTCTAGTTGAGCTAACAAATCATTAATAATGTCAGCACGGAGACTGACCGATGTTGGTATCTCGCACAATAACTCTGTGTTTTCCATTTTCAAATCAATCTCCTTGATTGGTGGTATTCTGATCAACAATAATTGAGTCCGAAGCAGAAGGCTCCTCTAATTGCGAATTTTCAGCGTAGCGTGTTGGCAAAACTCTCACTAATTCATCGTCATTAATGTCAACAAAATAGCCTTTTTTAAAGAGAACTCTTCTTAAAGAAGTAATTCCCACCCGCTCATCTAACTCAAGGTAATCCTTAAGATGGGATCCTAGATTTTTGTTGAAATCCGCGTTTAGATTTTTTTGGCTATGATTGAACATTAATAATTGAGTCCGAAGCAGAAGGCTCCTCTAATTGGGAGTTGTGAACGTAGCGTGTTGGCAAAACTCTCACTAATTCATCGTCATTAATGTCAACAAAATAGCCTTTTTTAAAGAGAACTCTTCTTAAAGAAGTAATTCCCACCCGCTCATCTAACTCAAGGTAATCCTTAAGATGGGAACCTAGATTTTTGTTGAAATCCGCGTTTAGATTTTTTTGGCTATGATTGAACATTTCAGCCAGGTCATCGGCGGAATAAAGTCCTGTAGCCGCCAGAAGAGCCATAATTTTGTATTTTTCAGATAGAGAGCGTTGAATAAGATTTTTTTCTATTGCTTCTAACAAAGCTTCTAGCCTGGAAATATCCAAACCACAGTTTCTTGCCTGCTTTTGGGCATCACACAGTGATGGTGCCATAGAAGTCTCTCTCCTTCGGTTGTGGTGATCCTCGATCTTAAGGTAATCAACATAGCTGTATTTGTAGTCACCGATACTTTTTCAAAGTGTATTGCAATAATAACCGGAGAGTTATATTGCTTCTGAGATAGTTCCATAAAACCAAAAGAGAAATCAACCAACAATTATTGCCCAAATCCTCAAACGGCCCAAATGTAGTCAGTTTATGATACTGCAAATTCGATACAGGGTATCCTATCAGGCGGCATCATCATCAGTGAGCGATCATGAGTAGAAATCTCTTCCAGAAAAGAATCTTTAGGGGCTTTAAAAGGCAATTTTTCCCCCGCTGTTACTACTCGCTCCATACCAATAGCATGAATTCTTAGGACGGTTGTTTTACCTGTGCGATTTACATATACACAGTTGATAATTGCTTGATTAACAGTTGCATTCGACATATCATTCCCCTCCGTTTCAGCAATATGGGATGAACGTTATGTATGTACGATAATTCAAAATTCTGGAATTGAAAACCAATAATTATTGCAAAGTTAAACCAACAATTGTTGCAAATTTAAACCAACAAATATTGCCAAGTTAAACCAACAATTATTGAATCTTTAAACTAATAATTATTGCAAAGTCAAACCAATAATTGTTACAAATTTAAAGCCTAAAAAAGTATCAAAATTACAACTTTTATTGGGTGACATAGAATAGCTTGCTGGATATAAAATAGGTGTATCACTATTCTAAGAACGTTATGCTACCTAATGACAAAGTTAATCTCAAAAAGACGCTTGCTTTACTCTTGATTCTAGCTGGAGTGTCTGTACCGTTATATGCAGGAAGGTTGCCAGAAATAATTCATCCGATGACTATTGCGAATCTATATGTTCATGTAGGACTAAAATTGATCGATAGCGAAAAAAAAGGAGACTAACTGATGGTTAACATAGACAAGGGGCTTAAGTCTCTTGTTATCAATAGGTGACAGTTTAAATCTCAAATAGAATTGCTATATGTATGGTGGGCAATGCCCACCATCTGTTATTATGAGGGGTAGATAGGGTCTTCCTAAAAACTAATCAGGGATTCAAAATACGTTCGCGGTGGTAGGGTTGCTTAAAAATGTTAGAATCTATACAAAAAACACAATCTCCTTTAGCTTTGGCCCCTGCGTTGGCAGCTGCCATTAAACGAGGCGAAGAAGCGAAGAAACGGTTCCTATCCAAGCAAGGAGGAACCTTAACCAGCGCTGAGGTTTGTAGTGTTTTAGCCTGTAGTTCTTTGGAATTAGAAACTATGAGGCTCAATCATCAGGTCTTAGGTTTATCTGTCAACGAGGAATTAGTTTATCCCGCTTGGCAATTTATTGATGGCAAAGTTTTGTCTGGTTTAGACCAAGTGTTAGCCGTCCTAAAAGAAGACGGTGCTTGGACACAAATGCTCTTTCTGCTTACGGGTGATATTCGTTTAGAAGGAGCAACCCCGCTAGAAAAACTCCAAAAGGGAGAAATCGAGCCAGTGGTTTGGGCCGCTAAATGCTACGGGAGTCATAGCGCGGCGTAATGGGTTTGCCTCCTTCTGTTTGTGGGTTAGTACGTTTGTGAATTAGTTCACCAATTTTATAAAAAATGATATCTCCTGCAAGAATCAAAAATATTCAGTAGCAGACAAAAGATAAGAGATAAGGGACTTGCGTAGGAATAATATCCCAGCCAGAAAATCGCTCTGTAGAAGAACCAGACCAGCCAGATGGCACATTATCAAAGCGCAAGTCCCTAACACCTCGAAGGCTCTCCCCCTACTTAGGGTGATCAGCAAACCTGATCGATCGGAGGGCGCAAGCATTGCGCCCCTACAGTAACGGATTTTGTCCACAATGTAGGGGCGAACTGCGTTCGCCCAAAAGGTACATTATCAAAGCGCAAGTCCCTAACTATCCTATTCATAAAACCTAAGATTATGTCGAATTTATCCGGGGTTTTAGATATTTTGACCGGATAGCGGCTCGATAACTTACTTTTGCAGGAGATTACTGATCTTCTTGGCCTATTTTGGTAAAATCAACTATAATGGGGAGAAGTTAATCTTTGCCAAGCTTGAGCAGAGTTAAACTAATCCCTCAGTGAGCAAGCAATTGAATCCTATGCTTAAAATTGCCCTTTTTGGAACCAGTGCCGATCCTCCCACTGCCGGTCATCAAGCCATACTAAAATGGTTATCGGAACAGTACGATATCGTTGCGGTTTGGGCTGCCGATAATCCCTTTAAAAATCATCAAACCAGTCTCGAACATCGTCTGAGGATGTTAAATTTGCTCATCCGGGATATTCAACCCCCAAGGGATAATATACAACTGCGACGAGAATTAAGCGATCGACGTAGCTTAATTAGTGTGGAAAAAGCGCAAGCAATTTGGGGAGAACAGGAGGAATATACCCTAGTCATTGGTTCCGATTTAGCCGGACAAATTAGGCACTGGTATCGCAGCCAAGAATTACTAGAAAAAGTCAAAATTCTCGTGATTCCTCGTCCCGGATATCCTATTAATCAAGATGATATTGAACAACTGCAAACATTAGGGGGTGATTGTCTGATTGCCGATGTCTTTGCTCCGGCTGTATCCTCAACAGATTATCGAGAAAAAGGCGATAAACAGGCTGTTCCTGCACCGATTAAAGATTATATCGAAGGTCAAAAACTTTACGCATGAAACCGCCAAATACCCTAGCTAATAAATCTCTAGCTGATTTTAAAGTCGGAGTTGATAACGTGATCTTTTCCGTTGATACCCAATTAAATCGGCTGCTGGTGCTTCTGATTAAACGACGGGAAGAACCTTTTAGTAATTACTGGAGTTTACCCGGGACTTTAGTGAGAAATGGGGAATCACTGGAAACGGCAGCCTATCGAATTTTAGCCGAGAAAATTAGCGTCAATAATCTCTATCTGGAACAGTTATATACTTTTGGCAGTCCAGAGGGAGATTCCCCGGCAGCAGCCGAGAGTTTTGGGAAACGTTATCTATCGGTGAGTTACTTCGCTTTAGTGCGGTTTGAAGAAGCAAAATTAATCACCGAACGGGATTATAATATCACTTGGTATATGATTGATAAAGTGCCAGATTTAGCCTTTAATCACGGTCAAATTTTAGCTTATGGATGGCGAAGATTACGCAATAAAGTAGAATATAGTCCCGTCGCTTTTGAGGTTTTACCAGAATTATTTACTTTAAATGATCTTTATCAATTTTATGAGACAATTTTAGGTAAAAATTTTAGTGATTATTCTAACTTCAGAAATCGGCTATTGAAATTAGGATTTCTCAAGGATATGGGTTTAAAAGTCTCTCGTGGTGCCGGTCGTCCGGCTAGTTTATATCGCTTTGACGAAAAAGCTTTTGCTCCCTTTAAAGATCAACCGTTAGTTTTTGTTTAAATAGGAAAAAATATGAGAATTGCTATCGCTCAATTAAATCCCATTGTTGGAGATATCGAAGGAAATGCCCAAAGAATTTTAGAGGCTGCTCAAACAGCATTTAATCAGGGAGCAGAATTACTTTTAACCCCGGAATTATCCCTCTGTGGTTATCCTCCCAGAGACTTATTATTAAATCTGGGTTTTGTGGAGAAAATGTCTCAACAATTGCAATTATTGTCCCAACAATTACCAGAAAAATTAGCCGTCTTAGTCGGTTTTGTCGAAAAAAATCCCTCGGCAACGGTCAGAGGAGAAAAGCCGTTATTTAATAGCATAGCTTTGTTAAAAAGTCAAGAAATTAAACAAATTTTTACTAAACGTTTATTGCCTACCTACGATGTTTTTGATGAGGATCGTTACTTTGCTTCTGGGAAAGAAAGTCAATATTTTCAACTAACAGAAAATAATGTAAAAATCGGTGTAACTATCTGTGAAGATGTTTGGAATGATGAACAATTTTGGGGTCAGCGTCAATACGCGGTTAATCCCATCGCCGATTTAGCTAATTTAGGAGTGGATTTAATCGTTAATCTTTCCGCTTCTCCCTACAGTGTCGGTAAGCAAAAATTGCGAGAATCTTTATTATCCCATAGTGCCACTAGATATAATTTACCTATAGTTTACGTCAATCAAGTGGGAGGAAATGATGATTTAATTTTTGATGGTGACAGTGTTGCTTTTAACCGACAAGGAGAAGTGATTTATCGCGCCAAGGCATTTACTTCTAGCCTAGAATTGATCGAGTTTAATCAAGATTTGTTACCCGCAATTATTCATCCTTTACCCGTCGATGAAGATGAGGAAATTTATCAAGCTTTAGTCTTAGGAGTACAAGATTATGTGCAGAAATGCGGTTTTAAACGGGTAATTTTTGGCTTGAGTGGTGGCATTGATTCCAGTTTAGTTGCCGCTATTGCCAGCGACGCATTAGGTAAAGAAAATGTTCTCGCTGTGATGATGCCTTCTCCCTATAGTTCCGACCATTCCATTAGCGATGCGGTGGCTTTAGTTAATAATTTAGGTATCAAAAGTGAGAAGTTAGCAATTAAAGAAATTATGACTGCTTATGATCAACTTTTAGAGAGTCTTTTCGCTGGTACTGATTTCGGTATTGCTGAAGAAAATCTTCAGTCACGCATTCGCGGTAATTTATTAATGGCTCTCTCTAATAAATTCGGTCATTTACTATTATCCACTGGCAATAAATCAGAAATGGCCGTGGGATATTGCACCCTTTACGGTGATATGAATGGTGGTTTAGCAGTGATTGCTGATGTGCCGAAAACCCGCGTTTATTCCCTCTGTCGCTGGTTAAATCGGCACGGGGAAATTATTCCCCTTAATGTGATTAATAAAGCTCCTAGTGCTGAATTAAAACCCAATCAGAAGGATCAAGATTCTTTACCTCCCTACGAGATTTTAGATGCTATTTTAGCACTATTAATCGATCGCCATCAATCCGCCGAACAAATTATCGCCGCCGGTTTTGAGCCTGAAATTGTGCAGAAAGTGATTAAATTGGTTAAAAATGCCGAATTTAAGCGCAAACAAGCTCCCCCAGGCTTAAAAATTAGCGATCGCGCTTTTGGCACTGGTTGGCGAATGCCTATCGCTAGTCGTTGGGGTTAGGGGGTTTTTTCAGTTATCAGTTATCAGTATTAAATAGCAGTTTTCTACGGGTGTATCTCGTTTTTGTAAATCTACGAAGTTGGGATTTTTAAGGGGAAACTCTCTTTTAAAATTGGGCGTTACTTTCGATTTTATCACTCAATCCAAGCTTTTGGGGGGTTCTACCC
>NZ_JADEVX010000188.1:0-7750 GCF_015207925.1 Microcystis sp. LEGE 00066
GGGTAGGGTGTGGGGTGTGGGGTGTGGGGTTTTACCAGTTTTGAGGTGGCCAATTACCTAATTTTCAGGGAAAAAGTGCCTAAATTTCCCCCCGATCACTCCCAGATCCAGTATTTTTTGATTGACAAAAGGTCTAAAAGTCTTACCCAAAAAGGTTTTTAGATTGATTCAACCAGCCCTAGACAATTTATGAGAACGAACAAAGGAAATTCTAAGTCCCCCCGCCCGTTGCGAGTGCCGAGAGGTCGCCGGGACGACCGCCGCCATACCCCCAAGGTCAACCGGACCGGTCTCTATCAAAGCGCGATCCGGCAGTCCTTTCTCAAACTCGACCCGCGCATCGCCGTGCGTAACCCTGTCCTATTCGTGGTCTGGTTGGGAACGATCGTCACGGCCCTGGTGACGATCGACCCGCATCTATTCGGCACGATCGCAGGGGATAGGGGACAACAACGGCTACTTAACGGCATCATCACCCTCATCCTCTTCTTCACGGTGCTGTTCGCCAACTTCGCCGAGGCGATCGCCGAGGGACGGGGAAAAGCCCAGGCCGATGCCCTGCGATCGACCCGCAGCGACACGATCGCCCGAAAAATCCTGGCCGACGGTTCGATCGAGTCGGTCAGTTCCACGGCCTTGCATCGGGGTGATCGGGTAAAACTGCTGGCCGGGGACGTGATTCCCGCCGACGGGGAAGTGATCGAGGGAATCGGTTCGGTGGATGAATCGGCGATCACCGGAGAATCGGCCCCCGTCCTCAAACAACCCGGCACTGACATCGCCAGTTCCGTCACCGGTGGTACGCGGCTTCTCTCGGACGAGTTGACGGTACGGATCACCCAAGATCCCGGTCGGGGTTTTATAGATCGCATGATCTCCCTGGTGGAAGGGGCCGAGCGCACGAAAACCCCCAACGAGATCGCGCTGACGGTACTTCTGGCTGTGTTAACCCAAGTCTTTTTAATTGTCGTGGCCACGATTCCCTCGATCGGGAACTATATCGCCGGTTTCCTGGAAACGATCCTCAGTCCTGCGGTTGCGGATACCTTTCGGGCCGGCTCCAGTATCGCCATCTTGATCTCCCTCCTCGTCGCCCTCATTCCCACGACGATCGGCGGTTTATTGAGTTCGATCGGTATCGCCGGCATGGATCGTGTGGCTCAGTTTAATGTCATCGCCACCTCTGGACGCGCCGTGGAAGCCTGCGGCGACGTAAATACCCTCCTTCTCGACAAAACGGGAACGATTACCCTCGGCAACCGGCTAGCTGACGAATTTATCCCCGTCAACGGTCATAACCTCGAGGAATTAGCCCGCGTCTGTCTAGCGGCCAGCCTTTTCGACGAAACCCCGGAAGGACGCTCGATCGTTGCTTTAGCCCGGAATTTGGGCGCAAACCTCGATATCGATGGCCAACCCGGCGAGGCAATCCCATTCTCCGCTCGTACCCGCATGAGCGGCACCGATAGGGACGGCGAGGAATACCGTAAGGGGGCCGTAGAAGCGATTAAAGGTTTCGTCCGTTCTAGGGGTGGTTCCGTTCACGAGACCCTCGATGAGGCACAGGAAAGGGTTTCCCATTTGGGGGGAACTCCCCTGGCCGTCTGTCGGGGTAACGATATCTACGGGGTGATCTATCTCAAAGATATAGTGAAACCGGGATTAAAAGAGCGTTTCGACCAATTACGGCGCATGGGTGTGAGAACGATCATGCTCACCGGCGACAACCAGATCACGGCGGCGGTGATCGCGGCGGAGGCGGGGGTGGATGATTTTATCGCCGAGGCTACCCCGGAAGATAAGATCGAGGTGATCCGTCGCGAGCAAGCCAAGGGCAAGTTAGTTGCTATGACGGGGGACGGAACCAACGACGCACCGGCACTGGCCCAGGCTAATGTCGGTGTGGCGATGAACTCCGGAACCCAAGCGGCAAAGGAGGCGGCCAATATGGTGGATCTCGATTCCGACCCGACCAAGCTGATCGATTTAGTGACCATCGGCAAACAGTTATTAATTACCCGCGGCGCCCTGACCACGTTTTCGGTAGCTAACGATATCGCTAAGTATTTCGCCATTATCCCGACGATTTTCGCCGCTGCCGGGATCGATGCTTTAAATATCATGGGTTTGAAAAGCGCTCAATCGGCGATCGTCTCAGCCCTGATCTACAATGCCCTGATTATCCCCGTTTTGATTCCCCTAGCACTTAAAGGCGTTCAATTTCGCCCGCTCACCGCTGACCAACTATTGCGGCGCAATATCCTCATCTACGGGGTAGGAGGCGTGATCGCGCCGTTTATTGCGATTAAGATTATTGATGAGATAATTTCAGCGATCGGGTTGAGGTAATGGTAAAATCTGCAATATTTAAGCCTAGTTTATTCGGATTGAAGCACTCGAATCGGGATTTTAGCCAAAAAGAAACCTGGGGTAAAAATCAATTTAACTCCTCATTTCCAGCTTCTTTGTGCGCTTACTTGGATGGGAAAGGACTGAAAAATGTATATCTGAAACTTGATGAAAATTTAAAAATTCAACCGGCGGAGTTAAGTACACAAGAGTTATACGGTCTAGCTCCCGATTCCGATAATTTATTTTATGCTTTCGAGAGTCAATTTACGCCGTATAATCAATTTGTAATCGGTAGTTTGCCTAGAGTCGATCTAGTAACCCAGAGAATCGATAACGGTAATTGTCTTCGAGGTCTGGAAATTAAATTAACCGCTTTACCAGACAATACAACTTGTGACTTAGAAGATATTCGTTATGGATGTGAAATAGTGGTTAGACCAGATACCATCGTGTATCTCGCCTGTAGTATAATTAATCACATTAGGCAAAATATACAGGCTCTTCGGTTTGTGTTATGCAATGGACTGGGGTTATAGGGGATGTAACCCTTATGTAGAAAGGCATTTGGCGATTTTTGTCAATTGTTTTTCATCTAAAGCGAACTCATCAATTAAGTCTTTTGCCAGATAAGGATTTAGTCAATTTATGCCCCCCTATCGAACCATACCAAGTAACGAAGAGCCAATATACAAAAATTGCAGGAGATTATCGGTAGTGATTTCGATTCTATTCAAGACTGGACAGAACCGAGAGAGGTAATGCCTTATTTACTATCAATAGTTGGCGTTATTGACCGACTATCGCTTGATTTATTGCCCTATCAACAACCATTTTTAATACAGCCTATCTGGAAAACGGAAGGCAAATCTTCAAAATTGGCAGAGCAATGTTTAGATGTGTTCGTTTGGAGCGATCTAGCTTTCACTCGGCTATTCGTAGATCTGACTAAATTTGAAGCGAGAATAGAAAAAAGTATTTCCAGACAAATACGTTCTGCGATATGGCTGTTCAAAATGCTTGACGATTTCGGCTCTTCGGTTTGTGTTATGCAATGAACGGGGGTTATAAGGGATGGAACCCCTATATAGAAAGGCATTTAGCGATTTTTGTCAATTATTTTCGATCTAGAGCGAACTAATCAATTAAATCCCTTGCCAGATAAGGATTTAGTCGATTTATGCCCCCCTATCGAACCATACCAAGTAACGAAGAGCCACGATTTCAGCAAACAGGAGCGCATCAATCATAGAAAAATAATCGATCAACTTTCGTACAATACAAAAAATGATAAAGCGTTTGCATTAAGCGGCAAAATTACCAACCGGTATATGCGTTCAGAAATTTTGCATCGACCCAGAATTAACAAATCAGAAATAAGAGAAATTATTTTAGGAGGTGGACAAAATTTATTGAGTCCTGAAAGGCGATTTGATGCTATTATTTATAATTCACCCGATTTGTTTAATTTAGAGGAGGGAGCAAAATGATCACAATCGATTTATTCGCTGGTTGTGGTGGTTTATCTTTAGGTTTCCAGAAAGCGGGGTTTACTATTGTGGCTGCATTTGATAATTGGATACCTGCTATAGATGTCTATAGCAATAACTTTAGTCATCCAATATTTAATGTCGATTTATCTAGAGAATCTAATCAAGAAATATTGGCTCAATATAATCCTGAGATTATTGTCGGCAGCCCCCCTTGTCAAGACTTTTCCAGTGCCGGTAAGAGAGACGAGGGTTTAGGACGAGCGAATCTAACCCTCACATTCGCTGAAATTGTAACTAGATTAACTCCCCAATGGTTTGTTATGGAAAATGTGGCTAGAATTGAGAAAAGTAAAATACTCATTCAGGCAAAACAAATTTTTAAAAGCCATGGTTATGGTTTAACCGAAAAAGTTATTAATTCTTGTTACTGCGGAGTTCCTCAAACTAGAAAAAGATATTTTATGATCGGTAAAATGAAGGAAGAAGATGATTTTTTAATCGATGAGATCAATGAAAATCTATCAAGTCAACCTCTGACTGTATTTGACTATATGGGCAAAGAATTAGATATAGAATACTATTATAGACATCCTAGAAGCTATCAAAGAAGGGCGATATTCAGTATTTATGAACCTAGCCCTACTATTCGAGGGGTAAATCGACCAGTTCCCAAAACCTATCGACAACATCCCGGTGATGCTTGTCATCTTAATGAAAAATTAAGACCGTTAACAACGAGCGAGCGAAGCTATATCCAAACTTTTCCTAAAGACTTTATTTTTGCTGGAACAAAATCTAATCTAGAACAAATGATTGGCAATGCTGTCCCTGTTAATTTGGCCAGATATGTGGGCCAATGTATTCTTAACTATGAATTGAAAAAGGGGAAAAAGACAACCTATCGACAACTATAGCTAAGTAAGTGGTTATAATTAAATTGAAAATAGATTTTGTCTTTGATCCCCCCTTAATCCCCCCTTGATAAGGGGGGTGTCTGATAATTTTTAACGCCTACCTACTTATTTTCTTGATTTACTAGCAAAAACAAATCTCCAAAAAACTCTAATTCTTATGAAAGCATCCCTTAGAAAACACCGATTTTTCTGGTATATTTTCTTAAATTTCTGTCTAACAATTCTTTTCTCCTCCATCGTTCAAGCTTCTACGGGAAGCACTATCGATAGGGGGCAGGCCTTCGCGTTAACCCTTTTAGGATTGGTCGCCTTTGCTTTATTTATCTACCTATTTTTTGTCATCTTTATACCGGAGAGGTTTTAAGAGATTTCTGGCACAATTAATTTTTGAGAGTTCAAAAATGGGAAAAAGCAGAAAATCTCTAAATAGACTCTTTCATTGATTGTTGTTTATTCTTAATTCTCCTGACTCCTGACTACTGGCTCCTGACTCCTAACTCCACCAACAAACTTTTTCAGTAAACCCTAATTATGAGTTTTGCACGCGAGGCCGGTAGAGCCATCCGTTCTACCCTAGTTCTCTGGGTGATCACTGCGCTGATCTATCCTTTCTCGATGATCGCCATCGGTCAAATTCTTTTTCCCTGGCAAGCGAACGGGAGTTTAATTACCAGTAATCAAGGTCAAGTGGTGGGTTCGGCTCTAATTGGGCAACCTTTCACCAGCGATCGCTATTTTAATAGTCGTCCGAGTACCACCGACTACAGTACGGCCGATCCGAAAAACGATCCTAACAAGATATTGCAAACTGGAATTTCGGGAGCGAGTAACCTAGCTCCCAGTAACCCTGTATTGATCGATCGCATTAAAGGAAAACCCGATCCTGATCCGGCGAAAGCTATAGAGGGGGAGATTCCCCGATTAGAGAAAGCGGGAATCAAACCCACCGCAGCTCTGGTATATACCTCCGGTTCCAGTCTCGATCCCCATATCACCCCAGAGGCCGCCAGAGCGCAGATCGAGCGGGTGGCGCAGGTGCGGGGATTACCGACGAATCAAGTGGAGATACTGATTATCAAAAACACCGACGAGCGCTTTCTCGGCATCTTCGGCGAACCGGGGGTTAACGTGCTGAAACTGAATCTGGCTCTAGATGCGATCGCAAATACCCGATAGGGCCTCTGATACTCAATCCTGTTTAAAAGGTATAGGAAAGTGGGAAGAGAGAGTTTGCCTTTAAAAACCCCAACTTAGTGGATTTACAAACATGGGATGCAGCCGCTAAAAAACTAACTGGGAGAGGATGGTTTAGCTGATCTTACCTTGATATTCACATTGAAAACCTTGATCGCGCCAAGCTTCTAAATCAACGGAATTTAAGGGAATGACTTGCCAACAGGGGGGAGAGATTAATTGTCCGACAAAAGCCCAAATTATACTTCTAGTCACATCTAAACCAGTTTTTAGCTTTGATTCGTGATTACCCGGGATACCAATTTCTCGGACTGCATCAATTTCTACTGCTATACCGTGGGATTGCAAGTGAATTTCTGCTAACCATTTAGCGCGGGGTAAATGAGTAGGAGAAGTGACAACTTTTACTTTATGTACTCCCCATTGTTTTAAAATTGGCACGGCAAAGAAAAAATTGCCGAAGGTAGAATTAGCACACTTTTCTAACCAGACGTTAGTTTTTGGTGCTTTTGCCCGTTCAAATAGTAATAAAATACAGGGATCTTTCGAGCCTTGGGAAATTAAAATCGGTATATTGGGGTATTGCTTGGCCAGATTGGCCACATAAATTTCCCGACGAATGCTGCCCCCCAAAACTAAGATGGCATCAACGGGTTTTTGTTGATTAATTGACCAGCGGATGGCTAAATTAGTCGCTAGATTAAGGATAATAAAGCCAAAAACCAGAATTAGAGTTAGTTTTAACCATTTTTGCCAATTTCGGTGTTTAGTAGCAACATTTTTCGGTTTTTTCGCCATTGACTTAGAGATGGTGTAACAATTGTGCTTTGATAATTTTTTCTGCGGGGTTGAGTTTGACTAATTGTGAACCTGTCCCGTCTTTTCCCGTGACTGTCACGGTTTC
Source organism: Microcystis sp. LEGE 00066 (assembly GCF_015207925.1). NCBI lineage: Bacteria > Bacillati > Cyanobacteriota > Cyanophyceae > Chroococcales > Microcystaceae > Microcystis > Microcystis sp. LEGE 00066. Next base: position 6,855 of record NZ_JADEVX010000188.1, read on the forward strand.
CACCTCTAAGGGCAGTTTTCGCTCCTGATTGGTACTTAATAACACTATACTCCCCGCTCGCGCCGCTACCATGGCCGCTAAACTATCCTGTTTGTTGACGAATTGTAAAGCGGGTGAACCAAGATCGCCTAATTGTGATAGGCGTAAATTTTCGATCGCCAGTCTTTTTCCGTAACCTAATCCCGAAATCAGCAGCAGATTTTCCCGATGGGGGAGAGAAACACAGCCAGCTAGATGTTCCCCGTAGCGCAATCGCAAAATTGCTAAACCCTGGGCAGATTTACCCATAATTGGCAATAATTCCTCGCGCACGGGATAACGCAACACCCGACCGCTACTGGTGGCGATCGCTAAGTCCAGGCCTTCGTGAGTGAAAATAGCAGCATATAGGCGATCATCTTCTTTCAATTTCATCAGGGACAAACCCCGACTACCAACCCCCTCCAATTCATTAATGGGAAGCCGCTTTATTCGCCCTTGTTGACTCAGTAAAAGCAATTCTTGATTTTTTTGAGGTTCTGTCAAGAAAAATTGATTTAACACGGCTTCTGACTCTTTTTGGGCGGTTTTGGTCAGCAGACTGGAGATTAACACCGGTTGATTGTCTTTTGGAGGAACTTCCCGGATAGCAATCGGGTAAGCTTTAGCATTATCGAGGATAACTAGAAAATTTTCCCGTTTTTCGATCGCCTGTTGATAGATAATTAAACCCCGGTCCGGCGCTCGCTCTTCCGGTGTCGTCCAACTAATTTTATCTTCGGCATCAAGCAATAAAATCGCATTTTCTGGGGGTTCTTGGGGCGTAAATAGGCTTAAACTCGGTGCATTCTCACTCTCAGGCTTTTTCTTAACTTTATTGTCCTGTTTTTTAACTTCCGACTTCAAAGAGGGTGTGG
>NZ_JADEVX010000189.1:0-7644 GCF_015207925.1 Microcystis sp. LEGE 00066
TCAGTTACCTAATTTTCAGGGAAAAAGTACCTGAATTTTACCCCCGATCCCTCCAATGGTCGGCACTTTTTGAGGTCAAAAAAGTCTAAAAGCCTTATCCAACAAGGTTTTTAGATTTATTCAGCAACCCCTAGTTTAAGAGAATTGAGGGCCGCTGACAGCTTCAGGCTATATCCTAAAATTAGGGATTAAAGTGACAGTAGGAGGCGAACCGATGATCTATCACATCACTACAGAAAGAGGTTGGCAAATAGCTCGTGAAATGGGGGAATATCGGGCGTATTCCCTAAAAAATGAGGGATTTATCCATTGCTCCACCTTAGAACAAATTCCGAAAGTTGTGGCCGCTTTTTATCAAAATCAGCCAGATTTGCTGGTTTTAGCCATTTCTCCTGAACAATTGCAGTCCCCGGTTAAATGGGAGCAGCCCCAACATCCTAACCCAGAAAATGCCACTCTAGAGCTAGAAAAAGAGACCTTTCCCCATATTTACGGTGCTATCAACCTAGAATCGGTAGTTTTTGTCAAACCCTTACAGGAGTTGCTCAATTCCTAAGTAGGGATGCACAATTATTTGTAGGATGGGTTAGCGGTAGCGTAACATGATCGGGCGTTGGGTTTCATGCTTCAACCCAACCTAAGTTCATCTAGAAAGAGAGACCTTTCCCCATATTTACGGTGCTATCAACCTAGAATCGGTAGTTTTTGTCAAACCCTTACAGGAGTTGCTCAATTCCTAGAACTAAATCATCTAACTCTTGGTAATCGGGGAGAGTAGTATCGATGCTCAACCCGCGCCGAATCACAAGGCGATCCCACTGTGGTCGCGATAATAGCTCGCTAAAGTAGCGAGCCTTGAAAATTAACAAATTTGCCTCTATACCCGTCTTAATGCGCCCTAAATGGGGCAATCCGAGCAGATTAGCTGGGGTGAGGGTGACACTATTTATCCAGTCAGCGTAGGGTGTGTCGAGATGGGCAATCCGCACCGCTTGGGTAAAGACTTCTAAACCATCGTGATCCCCAAAACCATAAAAGGGATCGCGACAGTTATCACTGGCAAAAGCCACCGGAATTCCCGCTTTTTTCATCTCTTTTATCTTAGTTGTCCCGCGCCAAAAAGGGGTTTTTTCCTCTTGACGATCCTGTAGGTAGAGATTGCACATCGGCAAGCTAACGATAGCAATGCCCGCATTTTTGACTAAATTTAGGGTTTCTTGGATTATTTCAGGGGATTGTACCGCTAAACTGCAACAGTGACCACAGATGATTTGTCCAGAAAATTGCTCTTTGATGGCAGTACGCGCGATCGCTGCTAAACAGGTAGAATCGGAATCGCCGTTTTCATCCAGATGAAAATCGAGATTTAAACCCCTTTCTTGGGCTAATTTGAAGGTAATATCAATTTGTGCCTCTAAATCAGGATTTGTGTAGGCTACTCCCCCTAATATGCCCCCAAATTCGGCAATTTTATCGGCTAAGGCCGCTCCCTCGGAGGTTTGATAGTAGTCAAGGGAAACTAGAGAAACCGCTTGCAGGGTGATTTTACCGGCCCATTGTCGTTGCAATTCTGCCAAAGCGGTTAAGCTAATCTGTGCCTGTTGACCAAAAGAGTCGATATGGGTGCGAATAGCGGCGGTTCCGTGGGCATAACTGCATTTAACGCCGAATTCCATGCGACGATACACATCCTCTAAGCGCCACTCCCGTCGGGAATCCTCTAGGGCCATTTTTAAGGCGCCGTCAAAAGTGCCATCACGGTTAGGACAACGATGCCAACTATGACCTTTATCGAGATGGGTGTGCATATCGATAAAACAAGGAAAAATAATCTTTTTTTTGAGGTCGATGACGGGAATATTATCTTCGGGGGGGATGGTTGAGGTGATGCGATTAATGTTACCGTCATTAATTTCCAGATTAACTAAGGTTAATCCCTCGGCGGTTTGGGGAGAAAAACCCTCATTTTCTAGCAGGGAAACGGGAATATGGGCATTTTTGAGCCAGTAGCACTCGCTTGAGGGAATCATAAGACCTCTGGTAAAAATCAAAAATTGTTGTTAGGGTTAGGAGTCGGTCGTCGGTCGTCAGGAGAATTAAGAATGAATAATAATCAATTAAGGGGTATTGAGTAAGGAGTGTTCAATGGCATTAACAGTGCTATCTTTTCCCTGATTAATGTTTACTGATAAACTGGCAGACGCGGCTTTAATTCCCAGCCATAAACTGCTAAAAATTCCTTTAGTTTATCGGGGTGTAAATGGAGGTAATCGGGATTAACTTCATCGATCAGGCCAATACCGCCTAAATCCCGCGCTCCTGCCGCTAAACAATCCAAGAGAAAAAGAGGATCGGGTAATAAATTCGGGGGAATTTGAATGACAATATCTGGAGGCAAAATTTCCCTAGCTTGTCTAACCAAATCAGGCAGTTTTTGCAGATCAAAAGGGTTATTTTGCCACTGTTCTCTTTTACCCGGATTGTAGGGTTGTAGGATCACTTCTTGAATATGTCCCCAACGTTGATGAATAGCGGCAATAGTTTCTAAGGTTACTAAGCGATCGCATTCTGTTTCACCAATTCCTAATAATAACCCCGTGGTAAAAGGAATTGCTAATTCTCCCGCCCATTGTAACTGTTCTAAGCGCAGGGATGGCACTTTACTGGGAGCCTGACGATGGACAGTATTTAATAAAGTCACCGTCATTTGTTCTAACATTATGCCCATAGATAGATTGACATTTTTCAGTTTTTCCATCTCGGCAAAAGTTAAAATACCCGCATTGGTATGGGGATAAAACCCCATATTTAAAGCCAATTCTCCCAAATTATAAATATGCCGAAACCATAACTCTCGATTGGCTGCTAAAGGATGAACTTCGCCGCTAAGAATTAAAATTTCCGTAATTTCCGAACCCTGCAAAGCAGTTAAAATCTCTTTGGCTTTTTCCAAACTTAACCAGCCATCAGTGCCTAAATCCCTGCGAAAATTACAATAACTGCAACGATTGAAACACTCGTAGGTAGGTACAAGGGTATGAGAGGGACTATAGGTGACAATTCTTGACATTTTTTTCGGGATTGCAGTTCATTACGAGCATTCAAGGGCGAGAAAATTTGCTATCGTGGGGAGAATTGCTGTTTTATTCACCTAAAAACGCTCTCCCTTTTCGTTTCCTCCTATGATTTTCGATCCTGCCAGTCTTCCCTCCCATCGTCAAACGATTCGCCCGATTAGCGCCACGGCTCTGCACGGAATTGTATTTCAAGATGACAAATTAATCGCTATCGACGCAAAAAACGGCTATTTATACCAAATTGCCCTCGATACTGGTCATACAAGCGTACTTAATTCCCATCGCTGGCAGGAATTCGTCGGGACGACGGGATTGGCAATCGATGATCAAAATAACCTCTGGTTTACTACTCGCGAAAATCTCTACTGCTGCACTCTCGAAGATTTTACCCCGAAATTTTTTACCCGTCTTCCCTACACCGCTAACGGAGTCGCCGTAACTGCTAACACAATTTATGTCACTTGTCAACGTTCTGGACAAATCTTTATATTTGATCGCCAATCGGGACAGGAAATTACTCGTTTATACGCGCCGGGTATCGGCATCGAAAATATCACCATTCGCGGGGAAGAACTTTGGTTAACGGATACCCTAGAACAAACGGTTTACTGTCTTGATCGCGCCACGGGAGAACAGCTTTTTAGCATGATAACTCCTTTTGAATCGCCGACGGGATTAGCATTTTATCGCGATGCTAACAGTGGCAAGGATATATTATATGTGGCCTATGCTTTCCAAGAACCCTGTATCCGCGATAATCCCAATTCTGAACAAGTTCACGAACTTAGTTATCGTCCGCGTACTTTTGTCCATCCTCTATATTTTCACTACGATCCCGCTAAAAAATACACCCTTTCTAACGGTTATCTGATTGAATTATCCTACGTCGAGGAATTAGAACCCCTCTATAATATCGAACTCAAAAATGTGGAATGGCGCATCGCTTTACCCTTAGAAACACCGCGGCAAAAAATTCGCAGCGTCGAAGCGGTGGGATTGCCTTTTATTGAAGAAATTCAGGACGGGCAGCGGGTGGCAGTATTTAAGTTCGAGCAAATAACCGGCAAACAACGTCATATTTTTGGGTGGAAAGTGGTATTAGAAGTGTGGGGTATTAAATACCAAATTACTCCCCAAGACTGCGAAGATTTACCCCCCTTACCCGCCGATTTTCCCGATCGCTATTTGATCGATAATGATGATCTGGCCATGAGTACAGAAATTATCCTCAATGCTGCCGAAGAAGCGACCGGTCGGGAAACCAATCTGCTCCGAAAAGTTTATAGTATTCGTAATTACGTCTATGATCAGCTTTCCTACGGTATCAAACCCAACATCGACACCCCTGATATTGCCCTGCGGCGCGGAGTCGGTTCCTGTGGGGAATATGTGGGTTTATTATTGGCTTTGTGTCGTCTCAATGGTATTGCCTGTCGTACGGTAGGACGCTATAAATGCCCACCCCATCCCCTCGAACGTAATTTACCCCTCGAACCGGATTACAATCACGTCTGGATGGAATTTTATCTCCCCTCTATCGGTTGGGTTCCTATGGAGTCCAATCCCGATGATATCTTTGAAGGCGGTCCCTATCCCAATCGTTTCTTTATGGGTTTAGCTTGGTATCACACGGAAATTGCCAAAGATATCCCCTTTGAACGAATGCTCAGTGAAGGACAACCGGTGTTAAAAACCCAAGTTCCCATCGGCGATTTAGCGATTAATCACGTTCAATTCATCATTCTTGAGGAATTAGCCCCAAAAGACTAGAATTTTGAGCCATCATCTAGGATGCCCATTTCTCTGTCTCTTTCTTCTTTGAGTTCTTTGACCATTTGTAAACCCGCACCCACACAGAAGCCCAGGGCTGCCCCCGCACCAGCAAAATAACGTCTATAGATGATTTGATAGTTATAGGGATTTCTATAGTTGACTTGGCTGGGATTGCGTTCAATGCGGCTAATGCCATAACCAATACCAGCACCAACTAAAGCCGTTACTAGGCCTGAAAATAGAACTAGACGAAGGTTCATGATCTTATCTCCCGATAGACTCTCACTTTAGATTATCGCTGAAAATTAGTTAATGGCAAGCTATCGCAATAATTTGTTAAGTAGTCGTGCCAAATTAATTTCCCTTGAGATGTGTAATTAGGGTCTGCTGAAAAAGTTTGTTGGTGGGGGCAGGGTGTGGGGTGTGGGGTTTTACCGATTTTGAGGTAGTCAGTTACCTAATTTTCAGGGAAAAAGTACCTGAATTTTACCCCCGATCCCTCCAATGGTCGGCACTTTTTGAGGTCAAAAAAGTCTAAAAGCCTTATCCAACAAGGTTTTTAGATTTATTCAGCAAGCCCTAAATAGACCTCTTGCAAAAATCAAAAATCTTCCTTTAGGTGAGGAGTAAGGAGCCAGTAGTCAGTCGTCAGGAGAATTAAGAATGAGCATTAATCAATTAAATGCTCTATTTGGTGATTTTATGCAACTTTATGCTTATTTTTCTCATTTTTGCCCTCTCAAAAATTAATGATGCAAGAACTCAGGTAAAGATGTAAAGATTTAAAACAAAGTTACCCACAGTCATCGGTTTGTTTGTAAATTTAGATACAGAATTATCAGGGTGATCTGTGTATGTCTTTACTACAATACCGCACTACTGCCGTTGTTACTTGTCCCCAAGCAAACACATGGGTACAACTCAGAATGCTCCCCTCTCCATACAGCTTTGATGAAGCGCTACTACTCTGTGAACAGGATCAGGGCCGTTGGGTGGCATGGATTCCCGATTTTGGCGAAATTATCTTGATTGAAGGGCAATTTGAGTCATAAACTAACTCTTGCTCACAATTAAAGCAGATAAACAGCGATCGATCACTTGTTTTAATACTAGAGCCGTCCAATCAATATCGGCTGCGCTGGTGTCCCTTCCCAGGGTTAAACGAATTCCCGCTAATGCTTCTCGATCGCTGTAGCCCATAGCTTTTAAAATTGGACTAGGGGAAAGTTTGCCACTATGACAGGCGGACCCAGAACTAATGCCGATTCCTGCTAAATTAAGCTGACGAACTAGCTGTTTTCCCGTGATCTGACTGTCATCGTCGGGACGGACAATAAAGCTGACGTGGTGGGGTAAACGATAGAATCGGTCCCCCGTGGGCAGCAGATAAGGATAATCGGCTAAGAGGTCAAATAATCGATCTCGCAGGGCGATTAAACGCATTTTTTCGCTAATTAAGTCTTTTTGGGCTAATTCAGCCGCTAAACCGAAAGCTGCGATCACCGGTACGGCTGGGGTTCCCGATCGCAGACCTTTTTCCTGGCCACCGCCCCGCAGTAATGGTAAAATATCGACACCGGCTCTGACGTATAAAGCCCCCGATCCTTGCATTCCATAAATTTTATGGCTGGAAAGAGATAATAAATCTACGGGCAGTTTCCGCACATCAATATCGCATCTTGCCGCCACCTGCACCGCATCGGTGTGAAAAAGAACTCCCCTTTCTCTGGCAATGCTGCCCAATTCTTCAATCGGTTGTAGAGTTCCCACCTCACTTTGTCCGTAAATAATGGAAATTAAGACCGTATCGCTTTGAATTGCGGCTTTTAGGTCTAAAGGATTAACTCTACCTTGACGATTGACGGGAAGACGAGTAATTTGCCAACCTTGCTGCTCTAATTGTTTACAGGGTTCAGCGATCGCCGAATGTTCCACACTAGAAATAATTATATGACGGGGGCGGTTATACTGTTGAGCAACCCCGATAATCGCTAAATTATCGGCTTCCGTGCCGCCAGAAGTGAAGATAATCTGGTCTGGATTGGCATTAATTAACCCTACTACCTGTTCTCTAGCCATTTCGATGACTGTTGCCGTATCCTGTCCCCAAGTGTGTAAACTGGAGGGATTGCCCCAATGATGCTGGAGAATAGTGGCAACCCGCTCGATCACTTGGGGATGAGTGGGGGTAGTGGCACTATAGTCAAGATAAATTTGCATTATTTTACAATCTGAGAAATGAGAGTCAAGACAGGCAGCTATTCTCAGTTTAGCCGTTTAAGAGATTAGAAAACGGGTTTCTTTAAGAATTGAGTTTTCGGCAGATTTCACGAGCTAAGAAAGGCAATCGATCACAAACTTCTGGGTCGCTTTCGAACGCATATTTTTTAGTTAAAAGCATCACATTTCTGAGAGATATATCAGGAAGTCTTCTACTTTCTTCGGAATAGTATTCTGCCAGATCTTCAGAGGTAAAGCTGAAGCCTCTCTCAGAAGCCAGTATACCAGTAAGATACATTAAACTTTGGACATCTGTTGTTACCTCTAGACTATATTTGAATTTCTAGATCACTCTCAGCAATTTCATTAAACTGTCTGACGGCTTGGATAGACATAAGTTCTCCTGTGATGTGTTAAGATTGAGACCAAGAACGGCCGATGCAAGTCTGAATTGCATCACTATCTGATCTACCTTTATAGAATACCTCATTCGGGGTACGATAGTCAAGACATTTTCGAGGACGATTGTTAATCAAGTTTACGGCTCTTTCCACCTGCTCTGGCTTAACAATTT